>JBARRE010000246.1:0-6147 GCA_049644065.1 Sedimentisphaerales bacterium
GCCATATTGTGATCGACGTAGCTTACCGACAAATCGGTTTTCACCGGCTTTAGCCCCATCGATTCATACAGCAAAAACGCCGTCGTTCCCGTGGCATCCTGTGTCAGCGTCTGGTCGATACGAATCCCGATTTGCCCGCCGGCCGCGAGCTTGCCGTCAACCAGATGCCTGCTCAATATCTTATAAACAAGTGTCTGTCCCAATTTCATGCTCCTAAAAAATCCAGAAGTGGTAGTTTAACATAAATATGGCTCCAAGACAAATCCTGACGATAGACCAATTTCGATATGACCCAAAAATCCCCAGAATACACAGTCTATTATGCCAAAATAGACTGTTCTCCGTAAAGAAAAAACTCGAAGAGACAGTTGTAAGTATGAGAGCTATTCGGTAAAATACTGCCGGATGCCGTGTTCGATCCAGGCGTGCTGAACTAAAGGCAAGATGGCCGGACCGGCATCAAAACACAAGAACCAGACATAAAGTGCTATAAGGAGATGCTCATGGAGCAGGAGCAGTCAAGAATCATAGTTGAGTACGGAACGGATGTCACCATTGTGACATTCACAGAAGAGAGAATCGTTGATGAAGAACAGATCAGGGAACTTCAGGAGTCCTTTGTGCCAATCATTGAGAAGAACCAGGACAAGGAACTGATTCTCAATTTTGTCAATGTCAAGTTTATGACCTCCGCCCTTTTAGGTCTTCTGGTTAGGGTCCATAAAAATGTATGCGAATTGGGCGGTCATCTGCGACTGTCCAATTTAGACTCGAATCTCCGCAAAGTCTTCGAGATTACACAACTGACGAAGGTTTTTGAAATATCGTAAGTCGTCAAAGCGGTAAAACCTGTATGGGATATCCTGTCTATACTGCGGGATCAGCTCTACTGAGAAATATTTCATTGAAGCGGCGGTTGAATTAGCACGCACTTACCCTTCTTTCCAGCGTTTTATCACAAAGCGCACCCCTTCATCGTCAACTTTGACTTTTTTCAAGGCCTTATCGTAATGGTAATTTCCGCCGGCCTTGAACTCAAAGTTGTTGGCTACGACAGATCCATAAACATCTCCGTTGGCATAAAGATCAACATCCGCGTTCGGGGCGTAGATGACCCCGACCCATTCACTCTTGGCCTTGATGTCGAAGTACTGCGTGTCCTCACCTGTGGCATATAATTTCAATGTCTCTGCCTCTTTGGCAGGATTTTCGACGTTGATTCCGCTGCTTTCTCGACAGTGAATGTCGCTGTCCACATAAAGGATCAAAGACGAGCCATCCTTTACAACAATCTCGCAAGACTGGCCAACCTCAATATCCCCGGTGATGTGCAGTTCAACGGCTCCCCCGCCGACCTCCAGCACTCCCGGTTGATTTAAGGTCAATCGCCGTATATGTACCGCTATCTGCAGGGCTAATTGTTACAGTGCTGCCCTTGGCGGCAATTGCGTTCCCCATATAGAAAAGGTCGGTTGGGGCGGTTATCTGAGGTAAGGGATCATTTTCCGTAGCCCCATACTTTAACCCTGCTATCGTGGCGCCCAGGTCTTTAATGGCTGTGTCCGGATTGCCGCCTATGCCTACCCTAACATCGCCGTTTACAACGACACCTGTGTTTAAGGTGATGCTCGAGTCTAAAGTGCTTTGGGTAGCAATGTCTGCATCTTATCCGTATCGAGTGCGTCGAGGGAATTATATCCATCTATTAGCGTGCCTGATTTCAGTGTCAGGTTTGCCTTCGTTAGAACTGCATTGTCAAACAATCCTTTCATCTCTAAGGTCGCACGGACAGTCCTTTGGGCCTGGGCGGATTTTCCGATAGATGTAATAGAATAACCGCTGCCGAGATCGCCGGTGACTATGTTACTACAGGCTGCGTCACAATGGAGCAGGCTGACGTTTGTTGCCTCTGGCAGCTTGCTGTAATTCCAGGTTTTAGCTTGCAGCTTCTCGTTCATTTCAGACAGGGCCATTGTCAGGCCGGAATCTGCAGCGCATCGGGCTGTGATATCAGAGACAATTCGTATGGAATAGATGCGCCCCTGTAGACCAAGACTCATTAGCGACACACCCATCGCAAGCAATATCATAACGGCAACCAATGCCAACGGCATGGCAGAAGCCGGCTTTTTTAATTGTAGCAGCTTTTTCTTATTCACGTTGTCCTCGCCTTCAAAGGATCGGTTTCTATTGACTATCCTTAACTGTAGGAGAGACAAGGACATTAGCTTGTATTCCGATATTTAGTCTTCTCGCCAGCGTTTTACAATAAAGCGGGCGCCCACGTCATCGATGCTGACATCTCTCAGCGCTTCATCATAGTAGAAGGTGCCGCCGCTCTTCAACGTAACATTTTTGCCTACAATGGCTCCACGCATTTCCGTCTTTGCGTACATTTGGATATCCACCTCGGGAGCATATATGGTGCCGAATATTGAACTCTTCGCCTTCATATTGAACACCTGCTCCTCCGTACCGGTGGCGAAGAGTTGAAAATCCTTGACATTGCCGGCCTGGTTGTTGATGCCGCCCGAATTGTCGGCATTGATGTCTCCATCGATGTAGAGAGTCAAAGACGAGCCGGGTCTTACGATGATTTCGCAGCCGTTTCCCATGTCGAGATTGCCAGTGATATAGAGCTCAACGTCACCACCTTGTATCTCTAAGAGGCCCGATTGGGACAGATTGATTTCGGTGTATGTGCCGCTCCCGGTCGGATCGAGCGTTATTGTCGCACCTTGAGCGGTTAGGGCCGTACCGGTATCCGGTAATGGTGGCGGAGTTATAACCGGGAAGTCGAGTTCTTCATGCAAAGTATATTTCCGGCCGGTAATCGTGCCGCCTGCCCCTATGACTGTATTTGGATCACCTCCAACACCCACAAATACATTTCCCTCAATGACAGTTCCAGGGCCTAATGGGATGCTGTTGGCTGCCGTACTGGCCGTGCCAATTGTCAAATCGAAATCCGTATCGGTAGCATCTTGCGAATTGTATCCTGTAATAAGAGTGTTCGGCATCAATGAAATTCTATCCTTTACGAGAATAGCGCTATCGAACAAACCTTTGAGTCCCATAGTAGCATAAACTCGTTTTGTGGCCGGCCCGACTATTCCAGTTGATGTGACGGTATAATTCCCACCACCGTCTTTATCGACCTGATAGCTGAAACTTTGATCGGACTGAAACAGGACCTCTTTTGTAACTGCAGGCATGGAAATATCAGACCAGGTCTTTGCTGTTAGCTTATTATTCATCTCAACAACAGCTTTTACCAGCCCGGCATCGGCTGACCACCGGGCCTGGATCCCCTGGCCAGTTCGTATACTGCTGATTCGGCTCTGGAAACCGAGATTCAACAGCGCCATGCCCATTAGAGTCAGCAGTACGACCGCAAACAACATCAAGGTCAACGCCGAACCTGTTTTTTGTGATTTTAGCCGTTTATTCATATCTACCTCTACACGTACGTTATGATTATGAATGATTTCCTGAGAGCCTTATCAGGATTGGATGGATCTTCCTCTCGCCAGTCCCATTCGACACTAACCCATATAGCCCGCAGCTCAGGTGTAACATCTTTCCAGGCGAGAACGCAATCGTATGCAACGCCTTCAAGAGTGATTCTGTATTCCCCCAACAATACAAAGGTCGACGGCAGACTTTTTGTGGGGGTCAAGGTCTCCACGGTCAGATTAGAACTGAGAGAGGCTGTTAGGTCAAAAATCTCATTACCTTCAACACCAGCCCAGGTGCCACAAACTAATTGTCCAACTCTGGCCGCTATTATTTGCTCCCCAGCCAAGCGTGCATTCAGGCTGGAATAATATCTATACCCGGAGGTACCTAAAACCGTGATTAGCAAAATTGCAGTTACGGCCATCACCTCAATTAGGTTTACCCCCGAAGCCTGCTTGCGTCGCCCAGCTTTGAGGATTCGGATATTCCTTTTACTGGAAATAACATCTGTCTTCATAATATCTCTTGCCTCGATCATCTTAAACCATCTTTTTACAGCTTTACCCAACATGCTTTTGTACAGCATGCAGTCATTCTGTAGGTATTGGTCGATCTGAACAGCCCCCTAATTCTTCCACAATATCTTCGTGTTCGCTCTGGAGATTGTAGTTAGGAACACCCAGACAGACGCCTGGCTAGCTCAGCCACCTCCGAAAGTTCTTTAGTTTTAAGCAGTTTCCTCGACCTTTTCGATCTTACCATCGGTTCGGAGCTTTCTGCTGGTGCCTCTTTGGACTGCTGGTGTTCAGGATTCGTGTCTTCTAACCGTTGATTTGTGGTTGTTACTTGAGCTTTCCGGTGCTCAATCTGCTCTGGGTATTGCTCTGGTCTTCGCGGTGACTGATCCAATTCAGTCATCTGCTGCAGGAGTATCTCGTTGTCGGCTTGTAGTTCACCGGTCTGTTCTGCAAGGTATTCTCCCACCTCCAGACACTCACCGAGCAGTTTCCGGAGTCGGGTAATTCGCTCGCTCAAGTGTTTTACTCGTTTAAGGTTTTCAACTGTTGTTTCTTGCAGTTTCGTGCATTGATCGATGTCTGCGGCGAAGACGATAAGTCCGGTCGCCTTGCCGGCCTTGTCCCCTAACAGAATCATTTTCGTCTGCGTAGTGAACACTGTTCCATCGCTCTTAATGTGTTCAACAGTGCCTTCTAACTGACCACTACGTTTGGTCTCTTCAAGCAAGGGAGTCACATCGGTTCTCATTTGCTCTTTCGTGTGGAATAGGCTGAGCTGCTTGCCGATGAGCTCGTCTTTCGTCTTATACCCATGCATCCCGGCCCATGCTTCATTAACAAACCGAAGGCTGCCATCTAAATCGACTACGACAATTCCCTCGTTCGCTTGTTCAGCAATCATAGCTAAATATCTTAGAGTTTGTTCAATCTGTTTGTGCGCAGTAAATACATTTTGCATCGGATTCTCATACCTCGATCATCTTAAACCATCTTCCATTCAGCTTTACCTGCTCTGCTTTTGTTGTGCATGCGGTCATTCTGCAGATCTTTGTCGATCTGAACAGCGCTCTAATTCTGCCACCATATCTTCGTGTTCGCTCTGGAGATTGTAGTTATCTATAGCCCGTCGGATGGCCGTTCTCAAATCTTCGTCGAATGTCCAGGGCTTAGAAATGAAACTGTAAACGCCTACTTCATACATTGCCATCATTACGTTAGCTGGCTGCGCATATCCCGATAGAACCATACTAACGATGTTGGGATACTCTTTCTTGACGATTTTGAGGAGTTCGAGTCCGTCCATCCCGGGCATAACCATATCAACAACGATTACATGCACTTCTTCTCGCTGGAGGATTTCAAGTGCATCTTCGCCGCTCTTGGCAAAATATTTATCGTATGACTCCTCCGTGAGGCTCCTTTCTATAGACTTCAAGACCGTCTCGTCGTTATCTACGAACAACACAGCTCTCTTTTCCACAATTATTTACCTCCAATCTATTATTCACCTCTCCCAGGCCAATATAATTGTCACCTTGTTTCCTTTGTGCGAGACAAGTGTAGGAAAGAGCCTGGGTGCGCTGCCAATGCGGTTAGCTCGGTGCCATTGAGGCAAGGCGACGAACAAAGGTGTATAACCGCTCAATTTACATAAGAATCAGCTCAACTGTAAGTTCATAAGACCACAAAGCTCATTCGCCAAATCTTCATTGAGAGTTTCTCAATATCTATAATTCCTACAGATTCCGGTTCTCATTTATGGGGAATCGTCGATTGATAAAAGGGACTTTATTCAATTAGTATTTCCCATCCCAAAATACGTATTTCTACGTAGTTTCTTATTTGTGTGGCGTCAGAAGAGCTGAAGACAAAAGAACGGTGGACAGCGAGTTGTCGGTTCTCCAGGGAAAAAAGGTGAAACAAATTATTATATATACAGGATTATCGGCCTTAGATCTTGTAAGAGAATAAACGCTTTGCTTTATAACCTATGAGATAGCTGATAGATAGTTCTATTCATTAGAAAAATGAGAAAGGAAAAAAGAGATTATGTGCCTTTATATTGCTTCAGTCGGAATTGGACATTTCCTGAATTTGAATTAGTATGCAGTTCAAAGAAAGGAAGTGAACATGTCAAACAAACGCAAAAAGTACTCTGCCCAAGAAAAAG
>JBARRE010000247.1:0-3364 GCA_049644065.1 Sedimentisphaerales bacterium
CGAAAATGCCGCTTGCATTGAAGGGCAACTTCAAGCCGGGATTTCGCATTGAGCTGCACATCAAGGATCTGGCCAACGCATTGGATACGGCCCACGAGCTGGGAGTTCCTGTTCCCCTGTCCAGCGTCGTAATGGAGGTTATGCAGGCATTGAAAGTCGACGGCAAGGGCGCAGACGACCACGGCGGAATTATTCAGTTCTACGAGAAACTGGCTCACGTCGAGGTAAGACAACAATAACCGGTAGGGGCAGGCCTGTGTGCCTGCCCAGGGCAACCACATGGGGTTGCCCCTACACCGCGGGCACCATGGGCAGCAGATACGCGAAGAGCATTGTGAATCCGAGCCCTATCAGTCCGAGTGCGGCCGTGACAATAGTCCATGATTTGAGCGTCTCTACTTCTGTAAAACCGCCCATCCGCGAGAATATCCAGAAGCCGCTGTTGTTCATCCAGTCACCAACCAGCGAACCGCTCCCTATCGCCATAGCGAGGTATACAAGATTGCAGCCGAGCATGTTGGGCGATATACCCATGGCTGCGAATATGGAGACGGTTGTAATCATCGAAACGGTTCCGGAGCCTTGTGCGAATTTCATAACAACGGCAACGGCAAATGCTATCAGCAGCAACACTAATCCTACAGTTTGACCTTGACCGCCGATCATCTCCTCGAGCAAAGTCTTAATGCCGGCCTCTCGCAACATGGCACCGAATGCTCCGCCCCCGGCTGTGATAAGGATTATGATTCCGCCGCTCATAAGGGCTGTTTCGGCTCTTGTGGCCAAATCCCTGAGTGATATCTTGCGATAGTGGACCAATATAAACATGGCAATTGCCGCCGCGAGCAACAACGCCATGTCCCGGCTTCCCAAAACAGCGGCGATTTGGCTCATTGGTTCACCAACGCCAAGGGCTTTGGTTACAGTATTCATGGAAATCAGAATCACCGGCAGTGCAATAGGAGAGAAAGAAATCCAGAATGGAGGGAGTTGACTTTCATCGAGCGGGTCCGGCTCCTCCTGGCCTGCGTAAGGTCGCATGGGGATATCTACTAACCGGTTAATCAACTTGCAGACCAGCACCCCGACTATAGAAGTGGGCAGGCCGATGAGCAGGCCGATGAGCATCATCAAGCCGACATCGACTTTGAGCTCACTCGCCATAAACAACGGTCCCGGCGTTGGCGGAATAAGCGTGTGTGCAATTCCCGCGCCGGCGACGATGGCTGTAACGTACAACATATAGTTTTTGTGTGTCCGTGTCCACAACGAGCGGGCCAGCGGGACCAGCAGGTAGAAAACGGTGTCAAAGAAGACCGGGATCGAGAGTACGAATCCGCTCAGCATTAGTGCCGTAGGTGCTCGTTTTTCGCCAAGTACTTTAAGAAAAGACCTCACAATCCGGTCGGCGGCTCCGCTGTCCATCATGCACTTGCCGATAATTGCCGCCAGGGCGATTACAATGCCGATACTCCCGGCGACCGAGCCGAATGCCTGCCCCACGCGGGTCACCTTATCAGCGAACTCACCGGGCGAGAGCAGGCTCACGACTATCGCTGAAGAAATCAGCGCGACGAAGGCGTTTAGCCGCAATACGAGAATCATCGCAATGAGCAAGACGACGCCGATAACCAAAATAGCGATCGGATTCATAAAAGAATACCTCCAAACATTATCTCCATATTGTCACTCATAAATCCAGGTGTTCCTTAGCGAAAGCAAGGCATTGCTTAATATTAGCTTCTTCGATCCTGACCAGCTTATCGGTGGGCAGATGATTGACCTTCGGCAGAATCTGCTTCGGCGAAGCATTAGTGCGTACATATCTTAATGTACGAGCCAGGTCGGAACCCGGCACGTCCTCAAACGTCGCCCAGTACTTCTCCGTCAGGCAGGGTACTTCCAGCGAATCTCGTGTTGCCATCTCCAGGCTGAAGTTGATCCTGGGATTCACCTTTCGAAATATTCCAATCATCTTCGGCAGATTGAGTACGCCCTGCCCGAGCGGAACATCGGCAAGCAGAAAGCCGTCTTCGTATTCGGCCACGGCCATATCCTTGAGATGTACTGAAAATGCGTTAGGTGCGTATGCTTCGACGACCGCCATCGGGTCTTCCAGAAGAGCGAAGCTGTTGCCTGTGTCGACGCACACGCCGAGGTATTCGCTGCTGATGTGTTTGAGCATATCAAGCATTTGGTCGATACGCCAGTCTTTGTGATTTTCAATTGCCAGTCGTATACGGTGCTCTGCCGCAACCGGCTCAGCCAACTGCAGTGACTTGCGGGTACGCTCTGCAAAAGCCCTGAACTGTTCGTCACTTTCGAACTGCTCGTACCGCCGGCCGCCTATGGCTGTGCGGACTACCCCGGCTCCGGCCTGCCTGGCCGTCCGAACCGATGCGTCGAATTTTTCAACGCCGGACTTATCATGGGGCAGAGAAACAGAACCTTCAATAAACATATCGTATCTTTTAGTTTGTTGCCGAATTTTACGAGTGTAGGCTTCATCTCGAACGCCTATATTCATCTGGAGTCCGCCGGCGCCGATATTATGACAATGATCAAGGAAGTTCAGCGGGTCACCAAGATTGCCCTTCATTTGACCGGTGCGTTCTGCTCTGAGCCGAATGTTGAAGGAAAAATCTGCAATCCCGAGCCGAGACTTTTTTACTTTCTCCGTGCCGTATATTCTGCCCGCCCCCCCGATTGTGGCTGCCGCAAAACCACCGGCAATTGAGTATAGCACTTCTCTGCGATTCATAGTCTTCAACATCCATTACAATTAAACATGCGTTTTAGTCGAACAGCAGCCGATTTATTCTGTTCTAAACGCCGGCATAAAACCAAAATCGAAACACATCATACATGTTCAGGTACAATAAACGGCTCGCGGTAGTTCCGGCGGACATACATATTTGCCATATCGCTAAATTCGCCAACAAACTTCTCACTCGTTCGATCAAAAGTCAGATATGGTCCTATGGTCAGAGGTTCTCTGTCAAGGTCCACCTTATTCGCTTTTAGATGAACAAGACAACTCTCAAAAGATTCTTGCAAGACACTGTTTCCTGCAATAATTTCTTTGATCTTCTCTACAGGTTCATTGCATCCGAGCCGATAGGATATATTTGCCATATGGCACAGCGCGGCAGAGATGTGACCTTCGAGCATATCGGCTCTGAGGTCACTGACTTTTCGGCTGCGCATCGCTTTGATAAAGTTGCCCTGATGTCCGCCACCACCGTCACCGGGGAACTGTTTGATTCTTTTGTGGTTATTGTCATAGGCCCAGCCCCCGCCTCTGCCGCCTCGAAAATATCCATCTTCGCACTGGACCACCATTCCAAAGCTTGTGCCTCTATGG
>JBARRE010000248.1:0-10731 GCA_049644065.1 Sedimentisphaerales bacterium
TATACGACATACGAATTTATTCGACATACGACATGCGACATACAATATACGGATTTTTGATGGGAAGGCTTTCGAGAATGAGAATTTTAATTAGACAGTGTTACTTAAATTTTAATAGGTGAATGTACCTAGTTTTAGTCAAGGCAATTGTTAGAATGGTACGGTGATATTCGGAGAGCATTTTTGAGGTATACTATGGACCCCAACAGCGTGAGCGCCATAACAGAAGCTACGTACTGGGGCATCTGGCTTCAGTTCATGCAGACTATAGCAATATGCCTTGCATCTGGCGTGGCAATATACGGTGTCGAGTCTTGGAGACGAGAGTTTACAGGTAAGCGACGAATAGAGCTTGCGGAGGATGTTTTGGTCCTATTCTATGAGGCGAAAGACGCCATCAAGTTTATCCGAAGTCCGTTGGGTTTTATAGGAGAAGGCTCCACAAGGGAACGGGGCGAAGATGAAACTCCTGAACAAACGAGAGCACGGAATCTGGCGTACGTGGCGATTGAGCGATACGAGAAGAAGCGTGAGATATTCGGCAAGCTGGGTTCATTGCGTTATCGCTTTTGGGCACAAATAGGGCGGGATAAGGCAGAACCATTTAACGAAATCAAAAACGTCATGGATGACATCTTCGGTGCCTCTCGCCGATTGGCTCGTCGGTGGGAGAGGCGTTCGCAGATTTCCCGCCCAACTGAGTTGGAGGCACTGAGTGAGGAGATACGGAGATATGAGGCGATTTTTTGGTTCGGTGAAGAAGATGACAAGATAGGAGAGCGTGTAGAAAAAGCTGTCTCCCAAATGGAAGATACGTGCAGCAACATCATAATGAGGAAATCGCCTCATAAAAAGGCAAAAGCTATGGGAAAGGGAAACAAGGAGAATCTAAAATGATTAATTAGGGACGCACCCTATTTTATGAGAACGAAATGGTACCAATAATAGGGTCCGTCCCTATTATCTCACTATTATCTCAATGTTAGAAGAATCTGATGTTTGGCATGGCGAATAATTAGTGCCCTTTACTATTTTTAGGCTTCTTTCATGAGCAGTAGGTCGTGCAAAGAAGAAAAAGCAGGCTTTAAATTGTAAATAAACGCAAGTAAAAGAACTGAATAAGGCAACATAAATACGTAAACGTCCCTATTAAACTCTGCTTGGTTGGAAAGCGCTATGGGAAAAAGGAGACAACCAATGGGAAAAAAGAAGCGAGCAATGAATAAGACGATGCCAGGCCACAATGATGTCAAAACAACGAAATTCCGCACGCACGCCTGGACATTCATGAAGCTTTGTTGGTGTTGGTTTAAGAAACACTTTCCTGAATTTATCGTGACTATGTTTGGGGTTTGGGCCGCTTTTGGATTAGCAGGGTGGAGTGAACAACGAGCGTTGAACAAAACCACTCAGCAAAGGCTTATGCTTACTCAATTGGAGAGCAGATATAATAGTATTATCGCCAGAAGGATTCTTGATGGGTATGCAGATCCAAACCGAGTTACTATCCATGTTAACCGACCTACCTCAACTGCTACTCTCATCACTCTTCAAGACACAAATGTTATGAAATTCCTTCCATTGGTTAAAGTCTCTATGCTTAAATCCTATGTGAATTGCATTAACGTATTAAACCAATCTCTACAAGTGTATGATGGAATAGTGGAAACTCAAAATTACAAAAATACAACACATGAGGAGTCAGCCCGACTACAAGTCCGCACGAATGCTGCTTTTATGCTCGGTATGATCACCGTTTTGCAGAAAGAACTGTACGAGTATGTTTATGACAAAGACAAAATCTTTGATGAAGAGCGGGCAGATAAGATGAATGATCGCGTGAAATACATCCAGAGACAAGCTTTGAAAGGCGAATTCCCTCTATCCAAGGAACAAACCAAGCCCTGAAAATCGAAGGAATTAAAGGTGTACGGTACATTTTTCGATGAGTTGTGCTTAATAATGATAGGGGTGGTGATTGATTATAGCTAAGCCATAAATTTATTATTTACGATTTATTATTTTTTCACGCGTAATCCGCATTTGGGCTAAATTACTGTGGAGCTTTTAGATGCAGACATTTGCTTGAATTAAGTGTTATGTCACCAGAATTACATTGTTAGTTATTGTAAGGAGTTGACAATGCTGTACAAATATAGAGGATTTTACAATTTTGAGTTTGCATTGGATATATTTGTAAATAAGAGGCTATATGCAGCCAATTATAAGAAGTTAAATGATCCAATGGAGGGACGTTTCATCTACGGTGAGAACCTTTCCGAACGTGTCAACATCAATGAGATTGTTGGAGATAAGGCACGTTACAAGATCCTGTCGCTAAGTGAAACACCGAACAACATGCTAATGTGGTCTTACTATTCGGAGGCTCATGCTGGATTCGTTGTTGGAGTTGAAATAACACAGACAAAAGCTATTAAGAGAACGGTTCGATATGTAGAGGATCTTAGAATAGATAACGTGAGGCAACAAAATCTTGCATTGTATATTCTGTCCCGAAAACTGAAGCTATGGATACATGAGCGCGAGAGACGTGTATTCATCAAGAACCCCGGACGTGAGACATTTGTTTCGGTTGAACCTAGAGAGCTTATTTTTGGAATCAACGCAAACGGCCCGAAGAAAGAATTGCTTGCATCCATAGCGGAGAGATTTTGTCCTAGTATAGATATTCGTCAGATCAATCGTGACGATCTGGAAACAGGCCACATGGACGCGTATGGAATATAGAGTATGTAAATGAGAAAACTACTAACAGCCTTATTCATTGATTATTGATTATACCTATGGCATAAATGGCTAAGCCATAAATTTACTATTGTCTATTGACGATTGACTATTGTAATTGACTACCTACTATTTTCTATTTTTTCTTTTTATCTGCTTCATCCCATTATATATTTATAATGTCTGTTCCCATTATTTATAGTGGATATAGCAATTGAATTAGAGTCAGGCGATTAAATGAATCTGCTTAAACTCAAATATATCGGTGGATTATTCAAGGCGAGGTGGTTTCCGATCGTACCACAATTGGTTATGCTGACTGTTTTCGTACTGCTTGTCGCCGGCGGCCTTGGAGTGACAGCGGACGATCCTGATTTTGTCTATTTTCTTCGAAGTACAAACCTCTCAAATTTGATAGTATGGTCGTATTGGTGGCCTGTCATAATCATCGCCGCCATTTTTTTTGGTCGCTTATGGTGTTCCGTTTGCCCTGTGGAACTTATTACATACTGGGCGGGAAGAATAGGCCTTAGACAACAAGTGCCTGGCATCCTCAAGAGTGGCTGGGTAGTAACCATCTTCTATACCCTCATTTGGATTGTTGGAGTGCAAACTCTGGCCGTGAACCGAATTCCTCATCAAATGGCACTTTACCTGTTGATGCTGATAATCGTAGCGATAGACATTTCTTTGATATTCCAGAAGCGAGCGTTCTGTAGCTATGTCTGCCCGGTAGGGCATTTGCTCGGCTTATATGCCCTCATATCCCCATTTGAGTGGCGGGCTGACGATCTATCTGTCTGCAAGAACTGCAAAACAAAAGATTGTGTTGTAAAGAAGAATCATTATCGTTTGACCGGTCGTTCATGCACGAGCAATCTCTACCCAGCTACGATCAGGGACAATCGGGACTGCCTGTTGTGCACGCAATGTTTGAAGACTTGCCCTTATGATAATATCCGATTCTCTATCCGGCGGCCGTTCGCCGATTTTTTCACCGCCGGTAATTTGCGGCCCGCGGAGGTTGGATTCATCCTGATAGTGAGTGGATTTGTTGTCTATGAGATTCTCTCGGAGTGGTCGGTTTCCTTTGCAATTCTTATGTGGGTGCCGGATCGTTGTACAGAAGCTCTTGGAATAACAGGGTCGATGACCAACTTTGTCTCTGCGACTATCATGTTTGTCGTGTTGCCTGTCCTGGTGTTATTGACTGTGGCTTCTATGTGTAGATTAGCATCCGGCCGGAAGGCGGCGCCTTTCTGGGCAACCGTCAAGACGTTTGCCTTGCTCTTACTTCCGACGGTTGCAGGTGCCCATATCATTAAATCCATACTTAAGATGTCCTCACGAATTCCCTACTGGCGAGGCGCCCTCTCGGATCCGAAGGGGATTGATACAGCACAAAGAATAGTCGCCGGAAAGCTCGTACTGGACAAATCTGTGACGAATGCACTCGATCCGGCAGTAAGTTTTGCAGCAGCAGCAGTGCTGCTTGTAGCCCTGGCAGCGACAGTGCATATTTTCCGCAGGTCTGCGGTTGTGCAGAAACACAGTCCTGGCGTCAAAGTTGTTCTTCTTCTATGTGTGCTGGCATATTGGGGTATCTTTGGCTTGACGATCTTCAAATGGAGATTCGGCCAAATTTTTTTGTGGAGTATTTTTTTATTTACTTACGGCATATTTTTTCATAATATATATGTATAGCATTAAGGTAAATATTAGATATGCCAACCAAAACAAGAATCATCTTTGTTAGTATTCTCATCCTGCTTGGTGGAGTTTTGTTCTCCTATTGCGTGTTTTTTTATCCGATAGAGATTGCAACTCCGGTTCAAGGCGGTTCAACAACGGTTACCGGATTAGAAGCGACATCTGCTAAGGAGATTTCAATAGGAGGTGTAGAGCGGGATAAATCAGGTCAGACTAAACAAAACCGTTCCGAAGGCAGGTCCCGCCCTAAAGCTGGTGCAACGTGATAAGTTGAAAACAGACCCTGGTGGCCATGGTCAAAAGATTAATAAGCAATGGAATTAATTAGGGACGCAGAGCTGTTGAAAAACGTGCAGAAAATCGGGGGACACCTTACCTATTTCCAGAGCAGCGGTGTGCAGTGCACACCCTACCCGACTGGTCTTGCCTCGCTGAGCACCTGCTCTTTTATGTACCAGTGCAGTCCGTTCTCTGTAAGGACGTCGACTTTACGGATAGGACAAACGTTTCGGCAGACCCACCTCGTGCCGAAGGTTGTTCTCGGTATACTTCTTATCCTCATAGGGCCCCAGACCGACGGTGTAGGCTTCCTCTTTCGACATCTTTTCGTCGCCCACCATGATGGATAGCCCGGACATGGACTTTCCTTTGAGCGCGTGCAGAGCATGTATGAGTTCATGGCCGAGCGTTACTTGTGGTGGCACAAAGTGCATCTTACCTTTATTGGGCCCAACTTTTGGCGTGTACGTCACCTGGTTTTGGCACCAGCCGATGATCACACTGACGCCCTCACCCTGTAAGGCGGCGGCATCCGATGCCACACCCAGCCTCTGTTGTGCCGCGGATGCAAATGATCGTCCGCCTCTCGGCTTGATGGTCGGCAAGTTTCCTTGCATCGCGATGTCGTAACTGATCTGCACGCGGTCAATGAGAACTTTGAATCCGCGATCATCAGCGGGCGAGACTTGTGCGATGGCGCTCAGCAAAAGACTCCCGGTCGGTAGAGCTTTTAAATGTGTGAGTGCTTCCTTGACGATGGTCGGGAAGAACGGCTGTGCCGGGTCCACGGTTACTGCGATCCCTTTGAAGCCTGTCCAGTCCCTGGGTTTTTTTTCATCATCGGTAACGTAAGCTGAATAAGTCATTTGTCTTCCCTCATTCTAAGTTATTGGAAAATAAGTAATATACCAAGTGTAGCCCAATGTAAAAATCTGCATCTCATATTACATTCTCCCGGATTCCGGTCCAATTTTGTTCCGGTGGTGTGTATACGAATCAAAGTTCGCCGGCAGACATTATAGGCCGAATCGGAGAATATAACAAGGAACATAAAAAGGAGAACATAAAAACATAAAAAGGGGTCAGGCTTTGATATTGACTATTTACTATCGACTAATTATTATTAGAAAAAAATAGGGACAGATTTTGTCATTGATTATTTACTATTTATTATTTTTTAACCTTTCTATTGTCCCTAATAAAATTCGAATAGTTAAGCCAACTTAGGAGAATTTAAAATGATGAACAGGCAACTTCAAAGTAAGAATCTATTGTCAGGCAGGATGTATCGGCAGAGTATCTTAATGATTTTGGTCATTGTTCTGATAAGCGCAATTTGCAGCTATGCGGCAGAACCGAACCAGCCTGCCGAGAAGCCGTGGATCAGTCTTTTCAACGGCAAGAATTTCGATGGCTGGAAGGTCAAGATCACGGGCTACGAATTGAATGACAATTACGGCAAAACTTTTCGTGTGGAAGATGGGATCATGAAAGTTTGTTACGATAAGTACGACAAGTTCGGCGGCAAATTCGGCCACATCTTCTATAAGGAGAAATTCTCACACTATCGTTTGCGGCTTGAATATCGATTCGTGGGAGATCAAACGCCCGAAGGCCCGGGGTGGGCGTTTAGAAACAGCGGGATTATGCTGCATTGTCAGTCGCCCGAGAGCATGGCGAAGGACCAGGAGTTTCCTGTTTCTATTGAAGTTCAGTTGCTTGGAGGCAACGGCAAGGACAAGCGCTCGACCGGTAATCTGTGCACGCCAGGCACGCACGTCGTAATGGACAATCAGCTTGTCACGCAGCACTGTGTTTCATCTCGTTCCGAAACATATCACGGCGACCAATGGGTCAAGGCCGAGGTTGAGGTGCACGGCGATGGTCTCATCAAGCACATTATTAACGGGCAGGTCGTGCTGGAATACGAGAGGCCGCAACTTGATGAAAAGGACCGGGATGCTAAAAAGCTTATCAAGGGCGAGAACAAGTTGCTGTCCGAAGGTTATATTTCCCTTCAGGCAGAGAGCCATCCCGTAGAGTTCCGAAAGATAGAGATTCTTCCACTTGAGGGTAAAAACTAAGAAAAACCAGGGACAGCCATTGTCATTGATTATTTGCTATTTACTATTTATTATTTTTTTCCGCGTAATCCGCGAAATCCGCGGTTAAAATTCCAATTCCCCCCTAATAGGCTTAATCAACTTTTGGCCTTGCGATGTCAATCACTTCTAAATGACGTTCACCGCGAGGCAGTTCTACTGATATCTTGTCTCCTGCCGAGTGTCCTGCAATAGCACTTCCTACCGGCGAGTAAATTGAAATACTTCCTAAATCAATATCGGCATCATCAGGACCCAGTAACTGATAGGTCACCTTTTCTTTAGTATCTAAATCCAACAAAGACACAACAGTGCCAAACAGAGCCCGGTCACATTCAACTTTTGTGCAATCAATAATATCCGCCCGGTTCAGTTTTCCCTTCAATTCACCAATCCGGCCTACTATATGGCCCTGCCGCTGACGCCCGTAAATATACGCACCGTTTTCCTTTAAATCGCCTTCTTCACGCGCGGTAGCAACAGCTTGCTGAACTTCGGGCAGTTCCTCAGTCTCAAGCCGGGTTAATTCCTCCATAAGTCTGTTGTAACCGGTTCTTGACATTGGTTCAAGTTTACGCATCGAGATATACCTCCACGTATTAAATAGTCTTTTTCTTAATTTTATAGCAAATTATATTTATTTTTGTGGTTGTGCTTACCGGCAAATGGATAAGCACCCATTGTTTTTTTCAACCCTTAAAAATCATATTATTCAATAAAAACTAAGGACAGTCACCTATTAAATTTTAGTTTATTCCGGGAAATTCAGTTTTGCGAATTGGCCGAAGTACGAGAACAAGTTAAAAGCATGTCCTGAGCCAAGTCGAAGTATTAAGGGAGTAAAGGACGTACCCTATTTTGTGCGTCTGTTCTTCAACAGCAAAAAAAAGATTTTGATTCGAGAGTAATGAACCTCATAGGTAGGCCACAGTCATAGGGACTCCTTACGGAGGATGCCTTGCGGCGGAAAACCTGCCCATCCTGTATATTATCCTTGTTTTTAATCTTGTCGATATATACCAGAACGGTATTATGTAGAGAACTATAGAATTACTTGTTATACTTTTGTAACTTTCATAGGAGAGTCCAATCATGAAATTAACGATGAGAAACATTTCAGACAAGTTCTTTGGCGGGAAAAAAAACGTACAGATAAGCTATATAGCCAAGGCCGCCGGATTCCACTTGAATTGCCTCATATTCATGTTAGGTCTTGGGGCAGTTCTGCTAACGTTCAGTTCGTGCAGCACAAGACAACCCGCCTCAAAGCCCCAAATATCAAATGACAGGCAAGCCAGGTTAACTGAAGATAAGGTATCGCGCCAAAGGGCGGAAATCAGCGACAAGAAGCTGGATGAAATCAAAACTGATGGGAACTGGCAGAAGGATCCGGAGGCATTTGCCAAACTTTTTTTTGGCGAGAATCTCAGCATTCGCTCCCGGCGATCCAAGGCCACTTTAATCAAAAAACCAAAGGTTTCTGAAATGGTCAAAGGTTCTCGTGTGGAGTGGCCGGCAACCCTTGGAATAAGTCCGGCTTGGTTGGGCATGGAAAAAAATGAGCGTAAGACGTTGGATCAGATAATGGGAAATATGGCAATATACTGTCCATTCGGACCAGATGTAACAGGATGGATATGGCTTATGCATGGTTCACGACGCGAGGGAACAGAAGAAATCGAATGGTGGGAGATGAGTTGGGGTATACCTCCGCAAAGCGATGTGCTTTTGAAAATGGAGATCGATAGTGTAAGGTCATTTATTTTCAAAAATGGGATGCTGGTTATGTACGTGACAGGAAGTGATTTACAAATCGAGACTCCGTCTAAAAAGAGTGACTGGCCTGCATATAGCAGCAAATTTGGTGCCGCTGGTCCATATTCTTCTTCCCATCAAGAGGTGCAAATAACGAACTCACATGAATTTCATATTAAAGTAGGTTTACGCTCAAACGACAAGGGCAGGGATTTTATCGTTCCTCCACAAGGAGTGGCTTCCGCCTTCGTTCCTGAGGCAAAATACGACATCTATTTTCAATATTCTTCCGATCCAACAAGTCTATATAAAGGGGACAGCTTCCAACTGAAAGATAATGGAGTAGAGATTATATTGAAAGGAGCAGTCGACGGGAATTACAGTATTCAAAGAGTAGAGTAGGCAATGAGAAACACCGACAGCGGCCAGGGATATAATAGGGACGGACCGATTGGCACCTATTAATTTTTAAGTTTATTCCTGGATATTCAGTTTTGCGTACTCGCCATTGTCATTGATTATACCCGCCTTCGCGGGCACAGGTTTACTATCGACTATTTATTATTTTTTTCTTCGTTCACCCCGTGAGATAGACATAGCCGTCATCTCATAGGGTAAATCCGCGGTTCAAGAACATGATTATTTGATATTTCCCGTTCGGCTCCTCTCAGAGCCTGCCATGAGGAATTCGAAGGGACAGGCTTCGTGGTTCTCAGTGCCCCCTTCGTATTTTTCGATGTTCTATACAGAGCAGATCCGTCCCTATTATCCTTATCCTCCCTGCTCTGGCCATTGAATGACAGTCTTTGTAATCTCGACAAACGGCGATTCAACGCCGCACCACCCAGGTGCCCGCCAACCGGTCGTGCAATCCGCGGTTGGGATGAATTACGGCATAGACCGCTGCGCTGATCCATAGGAGAAGCAATACAAGAGCGGAGATGAAAGCAGCGGTAAGTTCGGCCCTTTTAATCAACAGAGCCACGAACAACATTGGAAAAAACAGTGGAAGCCAAACGATCGCCCAGCGAACCAACAGCTTTGTACTATCGGCGGGTCCTCCTTTGGCGTTGACCACCGCCAGTCTAAAAATGGAGTGACTGGCGGCAGTGCGGAACAACGGGAGTGCCAGGAGTTGAATCAGGGCTATGGCGCCTAATACCGCCATAGTAGAAATCAAGATGAGCCCCCCCAGAGAGTCATTCCACTGCTGGACCCTTTCGGCTTGATAGTATCCGACAAAAACAGCGATCCAAACATAGCCAGGCAGCATGAAGATCGACCCAGCTCGAATCCCCCTGCTAACCTCAGCGGGTTTGTCCAGGAGTCCACGCAGGATGCCGGTGAGGAAGCTGAGTTTTTCGAACTTCCCATCCTCAAGGTTCTGCAGCACTCCCCTGGCATGAAGAGGCAGACTGGTTGATTCGGCGCAAGCGGCGACGGCGTTCAGGAAACGCTGTTGGCCGGCGAGGTCTCCAACTTCAATGCGTTCGGCGCGAGTTTTGACATCGGGCCAGGGTTCGTCGAGCAGGACGGCGCGGCCTTGTGCGGTGACCCAGACATGATCAAGGCTCAACTCGGCGGGCAGGGTCTGATCCCCTGTCGCGTCCCATAGTTCCGATGACAGATCGTGCAGCCAGTGGCGCAGACGTGACCAGGGCACACGTTTGGCGCCTTCGACCAGACTGGAAAACGGCACTCCCTGAGGTGCCTCAAAGGCATCCCATGTGGCTTGGCTCCTCTCGGCCTTCTGCAGCCAGCGTAAACGGCCGGACCGGGCCAGATTGCGTCGAGCAAGGGGAAGTTCCAATGAAGTTCGCCGCAGTAACCAGACCCGGCGGCGCAGCACGGGATCGGTGGCGACGATCCATTTGCCGGGAACCATCTCTTTAATGATCTGGTAAGGCCCAAGCGAATCCGCACCCTCGGCAGGAATCTCGGGGCCAATTGCAGGCTCGATCGACGGCCGTAAGGTGCCCTTCGGCTTGACCACCACCCTTGTTCCGGAGGCGAGGTCCCAAACGGTGGCAAAACCGTTTTCTCGGCGCGCTCTCAATATCAACAAAACCGGAATCCAACCGCAGATGTTGGCGGCGACTACAAACAGCACGGTCTGAAGCCCGGTCCAGTCGGCATCGGA
>JBARRE010000249.1:0-16367 GCA_049644065.1 Sedimentisphaerales bacterium
ATCCTAACGCCATGGGCGTAAGAATCAATTTTGACGGAATTCAGTACAAAACAGACAACTTCAAAAAAAGTGAATTGAGCCGGAAAACACCGATCAAAGCACATGAAGAGATTGTTGGCGCACTTGAAGTTTACCATCTTGGAGGAAAGTTGAAAAACGAAGAAGAACCGTTCCTTAAAGAAGAAGATGATTTATTAAATGCGGTTGCCGAATGGCTTGGCAGCATTGCAGAACGCAAGAAGGCGGAAGAAAAACTGCGATTATTCAGAAATTTAATAGAACGGTCAAATGACTGCATTTTTGCGGTAGAGCCTAAATGGGGTCGCTTCCTGGACGTAAACAACAGAGCGTGCGACAGTCTCGGATACACGCGCAAAGAATTACTTAACATGATGACCATTAAGGACATAGAAGTGTCTATGCCGGATGATTCCTACTGGCAAAAGCAAATAGAACAACTCAAAGAAAAGAAAGATATTGTTAAACAGGACCGATACAAGCGCAAGGATGGATCGACGTTTTTCGTTGAGACAAGCCTGAAACTCGTAACCCAGGAGAAACAAGACTATATAATAGCGATCGCGCGGGACATCACGGAACGCAAACGAGCGGAAGTCAAGCTTAAAACAGCTCAGGAAAAACTGCTCGAGACAGCGCGAGAAGTTGGCATGGCCGAAGTGGCAACCGGAGTGTTGCATAATGTTGGCAATGTACTTAATAGTGTCAGTGTTACTGCTGAGTCGGTTCAGAAAAGGGTCCGTAATTCAAAAATCTCTTATCTTTCCGACGTTGTAGGCCTGTTCGAAAAGCACGCAAACGAATTGGGCACGTTTATGACAAACGAGGAACACGGCAAAAAAATCCCCCTCTTTCTGGCCAATCTGTCCAAAGAGTTAATTGATGAACAAGAACGCTGCCTCGAAGCATTGGAAGAACTAACCAAACATGTTCAGCACGTCGGCGATATTATCCAACTTCAACAATCACACAGCAAAACAAAAGGTCTGACCGAACCGACATCCATTGAGGAACTTGTGGAAGATACGCTTAAAATAAACGCCGAGATGATTACACGAAACAAGGTGGAGGTACAACGAGAACTCGCGGATCTGCCGACCCTTTTGCTCGACCGGCATAAGGTTTTACAGATTTTAACAAACCTGATTAGCAATGCAATATATGCCCTGTCCAAAAGTAATCGTGATGACAGGATTCTTAAGATACAAGTAAAAGAGTCGAAGAAAGGGCGCCTCTGGATCAACGTGTGTGACAACGGCATCGGAATTCCCAAAGAGAACTTAACTCGGATCTTCGAGCACGGTTTCACAACCAAGAAAACGGGGCATGGATTTGGACTGCACAGTACGGCTTTGTCGGCAAATGAATTGAACGGTTCAATAAAATTCCATAGCGATGGAACCGGCAAAGGCGCAGTATTCACGGTTGAATTACCCTACAAAACACAGGAGGCTACAAAATGAGCAACGAAGAAAAAGAAATGACCCATCGTATCCTGGTTATTGACGACAATCCGAGTATTCATAAGGATTTCCAAACCATCCTTCTCGATGAGGAAGAGAGTGAAACCCTGAACACGCTTAGAAACGAGGTTTTCGGCAATAAAACCACTGACACCACAACCAAGAGCGTTTACGAACTTGACTTCGCATCTCAGGGCAAAGAGGGATGTGAGAAGATTAAACAGGCTTGTTCCGAAAACCTACCATATGAACTGGCTTTTGTTGACATGCGAATGCCTCCGGGCTGGGATGGCCTTAAAACAATAGAACATATTTGGGAGATCGACCCCAATGTTCAGGTGGTCATCTGCACGGCTTATTCGGATTACTCATGGGGAGAAATCACCGAGCGGCTCGGAAAATCAGAAAACCTCCTGATTCTCAAGAAACCCTTCGACAGCGCAGAGGTAGCACAACTCGCCAGCGCCATGACGGAAAAATGGGTCCTGGGCAGACAAGCCTCCTTGAAGATGGAGCAATTAGAACAGATGGTCAAAGAGCGAACAGAGAGGCAAACCGAACTTATCATAAAAGTGGATAACATCAATAAGGAACTGAAGGATTTCGCATCCATCGTCTCGCATGATTTAAAGGCCCCACTGCGCGGTATTAAGAGCCTCGCCACCTGGATATTAGACGACTGTTCGGATAAACTTGGAGAGCAGGCCAACGAGCAAATGAACCTGCTGTTGGGTCGGGTCGAGCGGATGTACAATCTCATTGACGGCGTCCTTCAATATTCGAGGGCCGGTCGTACTGAGGAAAATATTGCTCAGGTGAATCTCGATGATTTTATCCCGGAAGCAATTGACATGCTTGTTCCTCCGGAAAACATATCAATTACAATCGAAAACACGATGCCTGTTATCGAATGTGCAGAGACTCACGTTATGCAACTGTTCCAGAACCTGCTGAGCAACGCCATAAAATATATGGATAAAGCACAGGGCCAGATAAAAGTCGGCTGTATCGAGGAAGACGGTTTCTGGAAATTCAGTATCGCTGATAACGGGCCCGGCATCGAAGAAAAGCACTTTGAGAAAATCTTCAAAATGTTCCATGCATTGTCGGTTAGTGAAGATTTTGAAGGTACTGGTGTCGGACTGACAATCGCAAAGAAAATCGTGGAATTATACGGTGGCAGTATATGGGTGGAATCAAAAATTGGCAAAGGAAGTACATTCTTCTTTACACTGCCGAAACAAGAAGCGGGAGTAAGTAATGCAAAACTTGAAGCCAATATTGCTAATTGAAGACGACGACGTCGATGTGATGACGGTAAATCGCGCCCTACGAGACTTGAAGGTCACAAACCAACTGGTCCCAATAGGCGATGGCGAAGAAGCAATCGAGTATCTTAGAGATGAGAGTGCTGCAAAACCTTGTATCGTCCTGCTTGATTTGAACATGCCGAAGATGGACGGTGCTGAATTTCTGAAAATCGTAAAAGCAGACAAGGTACTAAAAAAGATACCTGTCGTAATACTCACCACGTCCAACTCAGACCGTGATGTGATCGAAAGCTTCGAACTCGGTGCCGCCGGTTATATGGTCAAATCTGTTGATTATGAAAAATTTGTGGAAACAATCAGGGCTATTGACCAGTACTGGACTCTAAGCAAGCTGCCCCCGAATGGAGAATAAGATTATGGAAAATACGAGATACAAGATTCTGCTCATCGAAGACGACCAACTCGACCAGATGGCCTTTAAGCGTTTTGTGGACAACAACGCCATTCCGTACGATTGCACAGTATCCGGCTCTGTTTCGCAGGCAAAGCAAGCATTGAACACGGAGCAGTTCGATATAATTATCACCGATCACTCACTCGGGGACGGAACGGCATTTGATATCCTGGAATCGGCCAAGAACACACCCGTGATCGTTGTCACCGGAGCCGGCGACGAGGAGACGGCAGTCAAAGCATGGAAGGCCGGAGCCTACGATTATCTGGTTAAAGACATCAACCAGAATTATCTTAAAGCCATTCCGATAACCGTCGAGAATGCCATCAGACACAACATGGTGGAAAAGAAACTCGAATTGCTCTCGGGTGCTGTGATGAGCACCGATGACAGTATTTACATTACGAATATGCAGGGCAAGATTGTCTATGTCAACAAGGCATTCTGCAAAACGTATGGCTATAAAGAGGAAGAAATTGTCGGACAAAACGGCAACCTGCTCTGGATAGGAAAACATCAAAGCCAGAATACAAGAAGCGTTTTCCAAACCAAGACCGTCGGAAGTGGCTGGGAAGTCGGTTTTTATCATCGACGAAAAGATGACAGCGTCTTTCCGGTTTCCCTTTCGAGGTCGAATATTAAGGGCACAAATGGACAGGATGTGGCTATTGTCGGAGTGGCTCGCGATATTACCGAACGGATTATCATCGAGGACGAACTCAGAACTGAAAGTGTGAAATTAAAGAAGAAAAATCAGGTACAAAACGAAGTGGCGACTATGGTCACCGAAACTCTGCAAAGACTACTGGATGACAGCAATATCGAGACCGCCAAAAGAGTGGTTGGTGATTACCTCGATATTACAAAAATCGATGCCGACAAGATGGAATTGGACAAACGGAAATTTGATTTTACTTCGCTGATCTCACAGGCTGTAGAGGCCTTCCTACCGCTCGCGGCTGAGAAAAACATTGAACTGAAAAATTTTACACCCCCTTGTGAACTTGTTATCAACGCCGACTATGACAGGATGGCACAGGTGCTGATCAATCTTCTCAGCAGAGCCATAAAGTTCTCTCCTGTTAACGGTCATGTCAGTGTGCGAGTCAAAGACACCGACAATGAGCTCACAATAGAAATACAGGATGAAGGTCAACTTCTCGAACGTAACGAGATACACAGAATTACCAATCGTCCTGACCTGGTTAAAGATCAGTTCCAAACAGGACGAGAAGACCTCATTCTTGGCCTGCGGATAGCCAAAGAATTCATCGAAATGCACGGCGGACATATATGGGCCGTAAGCTCAGAAGAAAAACAAAATATTCTCTGCTTTACCGTGCCAAAGTCAGGCGTCCGACAGGAAAGTAATATGCAAATGTCCCCCATAGAGGCAATCTAATGCTCCCCGGCAGTTGTGTGTAAGAGCACAAGGGGAGGTCCTGAGAAAACTGAGCGGGGTCCTATACGAGGAGCAGCAGCTTACTACGCATATGAATTAAAATATTATAGCTACACAGGAACAGGGGAAAACTTAGCCTTTCGGGCTTCTGAGGACAAAGGTAGTCTGGCATGAAAATAAGACAAAAACTGATTTTAGGATTTGCAGGCATTGCGTCACTGGTGGGTGTGGTAGGGATTATGTGCGTTAATACAAGCCAGAGAGCATTACAAAAATCCATCGGAGAAAGTTCCGTAGCTCTGGCTGTTGAAACGATGGATAAGATTGACAGAAATATTTTTTATACAATCGTAGAGTTTCAAGCCTATTGCAGCGATTTAGTATTGCAGGAGACTATTGCAAAATCAAATCGGGAATTTGAAAAGCTGGAAAACCTTCAGAAGTATATCGATGAAAAAAACAACGAATGGATTTCTGCACAGAAGGCAGCAACAACACCGTTAATGCAGGAATTATTGAATAACAAACTGTCAGAGGAACTCAGAGAAAAAATAGGATTCCACGAAGAAAAGCACGGATATAAAGTTTTCGGCGAAGTCTTTGTGACAAACAAATACGGAGCAAATGCAGCTTTAACAGAAAAAACCTCTGATTACAGGCAGGATGACGAGCTATGGTGGGAAAAAGCAAGGGAAGATGGTTTACATGTAGGTGATGTCGAATACGACGAAAGTTCAGGTATTTATTCTACTGCCATCGTGATAAGAAGCAATGACAAAGAGGGGAATTTTAACGGAGTAGTAAAGGTTGTTTTAAATATCGAAGAAACAATCGACATAATCAGGAAGGCAAAAGAAATTGTAAGATACAACAACGCAGAGTTTAAGCTGCTCGACAAGAACGGCAAGACGATTTTTGACCAATCAGGAGAGTTCAAGTTTTTCGAAGACATCTCCAACAGTGAATTTTTTAAGAAATTAGCAGGTGACAGTGGATATTTACGAAAGAAAGCAGAGGACGAGAAAGAGGGAAAAACAGCATTATTGGTCTTCGCTCGCTCACAAGGTCATCAAGATTATGAAGGCCTCGGCTGGATTTTAGCAATTGAATACCAAACAGCAGAGCTATTTGCCCCCGTTGTTAAATTAAGAAACATCATACTAAGTACTTCATTGGTGCTGACAATACTGGCTGTTATACCCGGTATTCTTATCTCCAATTATATCTCAAAGCCCCTTTCAAAACTCGAAGCCGCCATGGATAAAATCGGTAAAGGGGACATGGGCATCCACGTTGATATCAAAAGAAACGATGAAATCGGCCAATTGGCCAATGCTTTCAATCAAATGGTCGAACATCGCAAGCAGGCCGAGGAGGCACTGCGCATCAGCGAAGGAAAACTCGGCGCTATGCTGCGTGCTATCACTGATGATATTGCCGTGATAGACAATGACCTGAATATCATTTGGACAAATGACGTAGCCAGGGAAATATTCGGGGACGATATTGTCGGCAGGAAATGTTACGAAGTATACCACCAAAGGAATAAGCCCTGCGAACCATATCCCTGCCCCACCCTTCAGGCATTTCAGGATGGCAATATCCACCAGTACGAAACCCAGGTAACAGACAAGGAAGGTAAAAGCAGACATATCCATTGTATCGCCAACGTAGCGTTAAGAGACGAAGATGGTAAACCGACGGGAGTGCTGGAGATCTGCAGGGACATAACGGAACGTAAGCAGACTGAAGAGGCTTTGCAGGCAAGTGAGCGCAAATACTCCGACCTTGTTCAACAATCTCCGGATGCCATTATTTCGCTGGACAAGCTCGGTCATTTTCTCTCTTTCAATCCGGCCGCTGAGCGTATGAGCGAATTCTCGGCACAAGAGGTAATCGGCAGACATTTTACGAAGGTCGGCATCCTGGACAAAAAGTCCATTCCAAAATCGCTGAATGAGTTTGGGCTGGTCCTCACCGGCGCCGAACGTCAACCATTCGATTTGATTATCACGCGAAAGGATAAAAGTCACGTCCACATGGAAGCCAACGGACGCCTTATCAAGCAAAAAGGCCGGAAGACGTGGATACAGGTGACTCTTCGAGATATCACCGAGCGCCGGCTGGCCGAGCAGGAGCTGGAAAAACTGAACAAAGACCTGGAATCAGCCGTCTGGGAACTGAGACGAGCGAACAAAGAACTTCAGGAGTTCGCATACATAACCGCCCACGACTTAAAAACACCGCTGCGGGGAATCGGAACTCTTGCTGACTGGATATCAACAGACTACGCCGACAAGTTCGATGAAGGAGGCAAAAAGCAAGTCAGACTGCTCGTCGAAAAGGCAAAACAAATGAGCGCTCTGATCGATGACATCCTGCAATATTCCAGGCTCGGGCACACCAACCCCGAAAAGCGGCAAGTCGATTTGAACAAAGTCTTTTCGGAAGTTATTGCCGGCATAGACCCGCCCGAAAATATTGAGATAACCGTCGAGAACGAATTGCCCGTTTTAATGTGCGAGAAAACACAAATCATGCAGGTCTTCCAGAACCTGTTGAGCAACGCCGTTAAATATATGGACAAGCCCGAAGGACAAATCAAAGTCGGCTGTGTCGAGCAGGACGGCTTTTGGAAATTCAGCGTTGCCGATAACGGGCCCGGAATCGACGAGAAGTATCATAAGAAAATCTTCAAGATATTCCAGACGCTTTCGGCGCAGGATCGAATCGACAGCACCGGCATCGGCCTTTCAATTGTCAAAAAGATTGTCGAGCTGAACGCCGGCATCGTCTGGGTGGAATCCGAATCCGGCAAAGGAAGCACTTTCTTCTTTACCGTGCCGAAGTCATATATTTGCCAGGAAGTTCTTGCCGGATCTACTGCCGAACAAGCATAATAGTCTCCTTTATTGGCTATAAATTGGCTTTGTTTTCTCGCTGCCCAAAACCACAAAATCCCTCATATCACCATTTCACATAGATACTTACGTTCATTTTGGCCCTCTTTAAATTGGCTTTGTTTTTTCAAATCGCACTCTGTCATTCCACACCCATTCGTCTTGTTTAGGATTTAGAGCTTAGTGCTTAGGATTTCCGGCCAAGGGCCGGCTTGTGGTTTTGTTTTTTCGCCACCCAAAAGGCGGCTTTTTGCCATAACCTCCTTTCAAAAAAGAGCTTGCGACAATTTAGCCTGTCTGCAAATTGGGTTTGTTTTTTCAAATTCCATTTCTTGATCTTAACGCTGAACTCTGAACGCTAATAAATTGGCTTTGTTTTTTCGCCGCCTCTAATTATCTAAATCCCCGTAAACCATTGTTACTACTGAATTTGTGTCATTTTGGCCTTTCAAAAATTGGGTTTGTTTTTTCAAATCCCCTTTCCCGATTTTAACGCTGAACTCTGAACGCTGAACACTGAAAGATAATAAATTGGCTTTGTTTTTCACAGCCCAAAACCGCCAAAAACCACCAAATTCCCCATAAATCCTTACTATTACTGACTTAGTGCCATTTTGTCTATTTTAACATTGGCTTTGTTTTTTCAAACGTACCTTTTCAACTCGTTTCGGATTTAGAACTTAGTATTTAGGATTTCCGGCCAAAGGTCGGCGATTGGCTTTGTTTTTTCAAATAGGATTCTTTCAAATATGCTTCTTAGCTTGTCATTCCGCACTTGATGCGGAATCCATAACTACCCAAAAGACTGGATTCCCGTTTCCACGGGAATGACAAAAAACATTATTCACTCCTATAAAAATGCAATAAAATTTACTATTCAAATCACGACATACGTATGTTATATGTATATTATATCATATAACATGTTTGATTTCAAGCATATTCCAAAAAAATCTCCTTGATACGGCGTTCGATACCCGATTCTCGATTCTCGGAAGGAAAGGCGAATTGGCCACAGAGAACGCAGAGGACGCTAAGAAATAATCATTAATCATTCATCAATAATCGTTTGGAAGAACGTAGGGTGCGATATTTCGCACCATTTACATCAAAAAGACGCAAAAGTAGAATGTGTCTTTTTTTTGCTTGATTAGTTGTGAGGGTTTAATTTCTTCAACTGTTCTGTAAGTGGGTCGCCAAGAATATCTCTTATTGTTACATCAGACAAACTACGCAAATCTTTAACATCTTTTACACCAAGGTTATGTAATGCCAGATATTGACCTCTGTCCAATGGCAACGGAATAGAAAGCAATTCAATAGCATCAGCCGGAATGCCTACTTCAAGCTGTTTTAATAGGATTTCAATTTGATCTCCAGTGGGTCCTTGGCCTAATAATATTAAGTCAGCAATCTGATAAGCAGATCGCAAAATGAAACGTGTAAAATCAGCAAAAGTGCGTATCGACCCATAATCTATTGTACCTTGAAAAGGATTGGTTGAATACTGCCGTTGAATAGCCTTGACTGGTATACCATTGATCCAATCCCACAATATCGCGGCACGTTTGCATCGAGCAAAATAAATGAATTGATCTCCCTGTACATGACGCTGTAGAATTCGAACAACGTCAGGTCCGTATCTATCTGTAGCCTCTTGCTGTCGAACAGATTCTTTGTAACCACGCTTCATTAAGGGAGTATAAATATTATTGTCTAACTCATCTAAGGCTTGTACTAACGCCATTAAACATGCGGGTGTTATTTGACTTGGTGAAATCAGCTTAAGCAACTCTACAAATCTCATAGCCGAATTGAAGGAAAGAAGAGATTGGCCACAAATGCTGCCTAACAAAGTTAACTGTACATTTTCATCTTCCTGATCGACAAGACCAAGACCAATCATTCTTTTCAGTAGTTGCTCCAGTCGCAGAGTTATTTCGCCCAGCCACTTTGGATTTTCTTTGTTGGCAAGGTAGCCACCGTAAGTATTGAGAAGAAGAGTGACAACTTCTTTCTTAGGAATATGCTTAACCTGTACAAGCAACCTAATGATCCACGTCTCTATGTGTGAAGGATCAAACGAAGACCTAATCCTCTCTAACTTTCCGGTTATATACCGTTTGAAAAGAACATTTCTCTCATTGCTATTTTGTGCCAAGATAATAGATAAGCCTTTCTCGTTGAATCCCAACCTTCCTGCTCGTCCAGACATATTCTTATACTCAGCAACTGTAAATGGGCGTCCATCTTCCCCTACAAATTGCTGTTCTGCCAAAATGACAGTTGTTGCTGGAGTGTTTACACCTGCTGCTAATGTTGTTGTAGCTGACAGTACTTTTACAGGCCCATCAGGATCTCTAAATTGACGCTCGACAACGACCTTCTCTTCCCTGAGCAAATTTGTGTTATGAAACGCAGTTCCTCCCTGCAGACAGTTTCTGAGCTTTTCAGATGTAGTTGGAAGATCATGACTAGGCAGTGAATCTATTGCCTTTTTGGCAGCAGGCAATCCAAGTTCTTGTGCAAGATAATTCGCTGCACCTTCTGCAGATCCTTTCATATTCCTGAATATGATTATTTTCTCTTTGTTATTTTTGAGTAAGAGATCCTTAACCAGTGGGACTATTACATCCTGAGAACTCGGTTTACTCCGGCGTTGAAAGACCGACCCAAAAGGAAGTAACTGGGTTTCTTTTACTTTGCCTGATTCATCAAGATATTGAAAAGTGCCATTGCGGTCAAGTACCCCTTCTATTAGTGGTACTGGTCTTTCATATGTGATTAACTTCTTGCAATCAAGCCATGTGTCAAAGTCATTAACATCCCCAATCACAGCGGACAAAGCAATAATTTGCGGTGCAATTTCCTTATTACGAGCAGCTAAGAGGTAGGTAAGGAGCAATTCTACAACAATACCTCTATGCGGATCAGTAATGAACTGTGCCTCATCAATTACAATAAGCCCAATATGATTAAGTAATGAAGGACTATTAACAGAAATATTTAGGAACATCTCGAACGTTAAAAAAGCGATATCATATTTTCCACGGACAAAAGAATCTGCTTGGTCAGTATAATCGCCAGAGCAACGCAATACTCTCATATCGAGTTGATCGCCATATATTGATGTAAATTGATCGTATTTCTCATTTACCAGGGCTCTGTATGGTAGTAAGAATATGGTCTTTCTCCCTTCAGAAATAGCTCGCATACCAGCCATTTCACCGATAAACGTCTTCCCTGAAGTTGTTGGGGCAACAACAAGCAATGATTTACCTTCAAATATTCGATACTCATTTACAGCCTGTAACTGCAATTTGTTAAGGCCGTTCCTAAACAGGTTAGACCAAGTATATAGAACAGGTTCAGGCAATCCAAACTTCGCCAAATCTTCAATGTTAGAACTTATGTTGATGCCTTTTAATTCTGGAAAATGAGTATAAAAAACTTCACCCGGCTTAAGCACAGGAATAGCAAGTCCGCCTTCAATAAAGCCAAGAAGAACAGGTGTTTGTGATTTCCCTATTCTACCTGCATCTGCTCTAACACGATTCATTACTTCATTCATGGCTGTTGTTAGATCTATGCTGTTACTGCCGTTCTGGAGCACCTCTATCAAAGCTTTTGTTAGAAGGCCGTGCCTTGTCTTAGGGTGTTCCCATGCAGGTTCATTGACGTTTGATGCTGTTATGATAATACGGCCTTTACCCGCCAGTTCATCAAGTGGCATATCTGAACGACGAGAAATAGGGCTATCTTCAAAAATACGGGCTGGTGCTCCTCCGCTGAAGCAACAATCAAGTATTAATAGTACAGCTCGTGCCTTCGATTTCTTAAAGAGAGTTGCGATTTCCTCCATGGATATTGTGGTGTCATCCAATTCTTCTTTAATTGTATCATACATGACTAAGCGATGGTCATTTGTTCCATGACCTGCAAAAGAGAGTATAACTGTATCATCTGGAGTTGCCTGTTCCAACGTTTCGCTTAATGCACGACGCAGTTTCTTGGTTGAAGCTTCCTCATCTACAATCAATTCAGCTTTAATTCTTGGAATACTATCACAAAATAGCGCCCAAAGAGCTGTTGCATCACGTCTGGCGCCTATTAAGTCGCGAATTTGTGTATCAAGATGCTTATTGATTCCTATGAATCTTGCTTGTATTCCCATGAACAATTTCTATATCAACTTCAAAATTTATCTCATTTCTAATATGGGCCGAAATCCGGGGACACCATATAATGGCACTAAGTTAAGCATATTTGATCGTCTTAGAGGCTGAGCTAGATGCCGCTTGATTCGAAATTTCGCTGATTTGGCTGGCAAACAAGCTGCTCTCTTGACCACGATTCCCCTTAACTTAGTGCCATTAGGGACACGATACTTATTTCTCCCTTTCATTGAGGTCATTTCGTATCTCGCACAGGGATATCCAAACGGATGCGTTAAAACGGCCTCGCTAAACATCCATATTTTTTAGATTATCACAAGCGGATATGATTGTCACATATTTTCCGGGAAAATGTTAAGGATAAAAGACAGTTTATGTAGGGTGGGCCTTGGCCCACCGATCGGTCATGGTGGGGCGAGCCCCACCCTACGATTTTTAATGGTCATTGGGCGATTTTAATCTGTGCGGCGCAGACCTTGAATTCCGGTATCTTGGCTATGGGATCCAGGGCATCGTTAGTGAGCATATTCGCGGGGCCTTCTGCAAAATGGAACGGCATAAAAAGCCAGCCTTTGGCGATGTGAGTACCTACACTGGCCTTTGTCGTGACTTTGCCCCTGGCTGTAGAGACTTCAACCGTGTCACCGTCTTTAATGCCGTATTGTTTGGCGTCCTTGAAGTGAATCTCTACGTATCCGGTCGGAGATTTCTGGTGGATGGCCGGCGACTTTCGCGAAAGCGTCCCGGTGTGGTACTGATACAACTGCCTGCCCGTCGAGAGAATCAGCGGGAATTTCTTGTCGGGCAATTCCGCCGGCTCCTTGAAGCGCACCGGATGGAACTTACCCTTTCCTCTCTTGAACTGGCCTTTGTGCAGGTACTTCGTGCCGGGGTGGTCCTTATCGAGGCAGGGCCATTGCAGGCCGACGGATTCGATTCTGTCGAAAGCAATCCCGCCGTACAGCGGCGATACGGATGCAATTTCATCCATGATTTCCGATGCGCTGCCGTACTGCATCGGCGGGCCAATAGCTGTGGCAATGTCGCATACGATTTGCCAATCATCCCGTGCCTGGCCTGGCGGGCTCACTGCTTTTCGTACCCGCTGGATGCGTCGTTCGGTATTTGTGAATGTCCCTTCTTTTTCTGCGAAACTATATGCCGGGAGCACGACATCGGCATACTGAGCCGATTCGGACAGAAATACGTCCTGCGCAACCAGGAACTCGACCTTTTCAAGCGCCTTGCGAGTCCGATTGAGATTGGGATCGGACAACGCGGGATTCTCCCCCATCATGTAGAGCGCTCTGACGGAACCGTCTTCAATTGCATGGAATATTTCCACGACGGTCAGGCCCATCTTGGCCGAGAGTTTCGCATCCCATGCCTTCTCAAATTTCGCATGTATCTCGACATCCTCCACCGATTGATACCCCGGATAGACGTTGGGCAAAGCGCCAAGGTCGCATGCGCCCTGTACATTGTTCTGGCCTCGCAGCGGATTGACGCCAGCCGATTCTTTGCCGACGTTGCCGGTCATCATGGCAAGGTTTGCCAGCGACAGGACGTTGTCCGTGCCGGTCGTGTGCTGGGTGATACCCATGCTGAAAATTATGCTGGCGGTCTCAGCCGTCGCGTAGGTACGGGCGGCCTGCCTAATCGCCTCGGCGGGAACGGTTGTAATCTTCTCTGCTACTTCCGGCGTCATTTCCTTGACGGCCTCGACTGTTTCCTCGAAGTTCTCAGTACGCTCTTCGATATAGTCTTTGTCAACCAGGTTCTCCTCGATGATCACGTTCATCATCGCATTTATCAGAGCGACATCGCTGCCGGGACGTTGTTGCAGGTGGAATTTTGCATAACGAACGAGTTCGATCTCCCTGGGATCGGCTACGATAAGCTCGGCACCGTTTCTTACCGCCGCCTCTCTTACACCAAGCGCGATTACAGGATGCGCCTCGGGAGTGTTCGAGCCTATCACGAATATGCACTTGGCGTTCTTGAATTCGTCGATTGAGTTTGTCATTGCCCCGCTTCCGAATGCTCGCGCCAGACCTGCGACGGTCGAGGCGTGACACAGGCGGGCACAATGATCGACGTTGTTTGTACCGATCCCCGCGCGAATGAACTTCTGGAAGACGTAGTTGTCCTCGTTTGTACACTTGGCCGATGACAGGCCCGCAATGCTGTCGGGGCCGGTCTCGGATTTTATCTTCTTGAGCTTGCCGGCGATAAGCTTAATCGCTTCATCCCACGATGCTTCTTCAAGCTTGCCGTTTCGTTTTATAAGCGGCGTTGTGAGCCTTTCGGGATGGCCCACGAAATCCATGCCGAATCTGCCCTTAACACAGAGGTTGCCGTCATTCGGTATGCATCCGACTTCGCTGGTTACTCTGATAATCCGGTTGGTCTTTGGATTGACATTAAGGTCGATCTGGCAGCCAACGCCGCAATAGATGCAGGTGGTCCTTGTCTTGACCAGATCCTTCGCCTGGCCCCGGCCTATTGCCGAGCGTTCGTAGATCGCTCCTGTGGGACAGGTCGAGATACACTGTCCGCAGAGTACGCATGTCGATTCGTTCAGAGGTATGTCAAATGCCGTGGTTACCTCGGTCTCGGCGGCCCGATTCTTGAACGTCAGGGCGTGAGCCATCTGCACTTCGTCACAGATTCGTACGCACCTGCCGCAACGGATGCACTTGTTCGGGTCGTACTCCAAGGCAAGATTGCCGGTCGTGTAATTGTCGGCAGGTTCCGTATATAGAGCCGGGCCGAGTGCTTCTTCGCCGAGCTGATATTCATAGGCATAATTCTGCAAGTTGCATCTGCCGTTCTCGTCACAGACCGTGCATCTGGCTTTATGTTCGTTGAAGAGCAGTTCGAGAATGGTCTTGCGGATTTCCCGGATTTCATCAGTGTTTGTTTTCACTACCAACCCGTCCCGAGCCTCGAAAACGCACGAAGGCTGCAAGCCCCGCTGGCCCTCGATCTCGACAAGGCACAATCGACACGAACCGGAAGGCGCCAATCTCGGATCATAACAGAGGTTTGGAATATCGATGCCGTTGGCAAGTGCGGCCTGGAGTACCGTCTGTCCCTGCCAAGCTGTTATCTGTTTGCCGTCTATGGTCAGTTTCACTTCAACCAATTCCTTTTTATCTGTCAGTTTTTACTCTTCGGCTCTTTTTGCTTTTCGTACTTTGTTAACTCGCCGCTGCGGCGATAAACTGCTGCGAAACGTGCCGGACACGCACTAAGGCACGCACCACAACGGATACAGATTTCCCGATCGATGATGTGGGTTTTCTTCTTCTCGCCCGCTATCGCCTCAACGGGACAGGCCCTCGCACATGAGCCGCAGCCGGTGCATCTTTCCGGGTCGATGTGGAAGCTAATCATCGGCGTGCAAACAAACGCCGGGCACTGGTTCTTCTCGATGTGGTCTTCGTATTCGTTTCTGAAGTAGCGCAGCGTTGTCAGTACCGGGTTCGGCGCAGTTTGACCCAGTCCGCAAAGTGAGGCTTTGCCGACATGATCGGCCAATCTTTCCAGCCTGTCTATATGTTCGCTTGCAGCTCTGCCTTCACATACAGCGTCGAGAATCTGCAACATTTCCTTCGTACCGACCCGGCATGGCGTGCACTTGCCGCAGGATTCGCTTTGTACGAATTGCAGGAAATATCGGGCGACGTCCACCATACAGGTGCTCTCGTCCATCACGATGAGTCCGCCGGAGCCCATGATGGCGCCGATGTCCTTGACCGAATCGTAGTCGATGCCGAGATCGAGGAACTGATCGGGGACACATCCGCCGGAAGGGCCACCCATCTGCGCAGCCTTGAACTTACCGTCGTCGGGAATTCCGCCCCCAATGTCGAATACTATCTTACGCAGTGTAGAGCCCATCGGGACTTCTACAAGGCCCGTATTGTTCACTTTGCCTGCCAGGGCGAAGATTTTCGTTCCTTTACCGCCCTCGGTTCCGATGGAAGAGTACCATTTTGCGCCGTTGTTTATGATTAGCGGCACATTGGCAAAAGTCTCCACGTTATTGATATTCGTGGGCTTGCCGTGATATCCACTCTGCGCGGGAAAGGGTGGCCGGGATCTGGGCATTCCGCGCTTGCCTTCGAGCGATGCGATTAATGCCGTCTCTTCCCCGCAAACGAATGCGCCGGCCCCGATGCGGACTTCTATGTCGAAATCGAATCCGGAGCCGAGTATGTTTTCGCCGAGCAGGCCGCGCTGCCTCGCCTGGTTGAGTGCGATACCAATATGCTCGACGGCGATAGGATACTCCGCCCGCACATAAACGAAACCATTCGAAGCACCGATGGCGTAAGCCGCGATTATCATTCCCTCGATGACCCTGTGCGGATCGCCCTCTTTAAGGGCCCGATCCATAAACGCACCTGGGTCGCCTTCGTCGGCATTGCAAATCAGATACTTTTCATTGCCGGGAGATTTCCGGCAGAAGCCCCACTTGACGCCTGTAGGAAAACCAGCACCGCCCCGGCCTCTAAGATCGGCCTTCGTAACTTCTTCGATTACCTCTTCCGGCGTCATCGTGCAGAGAGCTTTTGCCGCCGCCTCATAACATCCACGAGCAATAGCGTCTTCGATTTTCCTGGGGTCGATCCTGCCGCAATTCTCCAGCACGGCTTTCTGCTGCTCCCTGTAAAAT
>JBARRE010000250.1:0-3673 GCA_049644065.1 Sedimentisphaerales bacterium
GTTGAAGGATGTCTTGCAATTTGTATTGCGCAAAGGGGCTATCCTGACGGGTATTGGATTGGGGCTTGGTATGGGATTGAGTTGTATCCCCTTATGGATCCTGACCCGCTTGGTGCCGGTCTTTAGCTATATTGACGAATACTGCCTTTACGGAGTGCACATGTGGGACCCATTGACTTACTTCTGTGTCATACTACTTGTGTCCTTAATAATGCTTGCAGCATGTTGGTTCCCGGCTCGGCGTGCAGCGAAGATCGATCCTATGGAGGCGTTGAGATATGAATAAGGAAGAATACAAAATTCAGTAGCCATAATAGATTTAACAAGTGGAACGACTTGTTTGGAACATTGTCGTGCCAAGCGATGTGACAATCTTTACTATCAGGAGTATTGATATGAGCAAATCAAACGAATTATTAATCCATGTGGAAGATCTTCAAAAGGTCTTTGTCACCGAGGAAGTGGAAACCCATGCCCTGTCCGGCGTCCATTTGAAGATCCGCAAGGGAGAATACATTGCAATCGCCGGTCCTTCCGGTTGTGGGAAATCCACGTTGCTGTCTATTCTGGGTCTGCTGGATTCCCCGACAGAGGGCAGCTATCGGCTCAACGACCGCCCCGTTGCCGATCTATCCGCATCACAAAGAGCGCGTATTCGTAATCGGGAAGTGGGTTTTATCTTCCAGAGCTTTAACCTTATCGGGGATCTGACGGTTTACGAGAATGTGGAATTGCCGTTGACATATCAGAAGATGCCCAAAGCCGAGCGCAAAGAGCGCGTGCACAGCGCCCTCCAGAAGGTCACCATGGCCCACCGCCTGAAGCACTATCCCAGCCAGCTCTCCGGCGGCCAGCAACAGCGCGTGGCCGTGGCGAGGGCCATTGTCACCGAGCCGTCCATCCTGCTTGCTGACGAGCCGACCGGAAACCTGGATTCGGCAAATGGCGACGCCGTGATGGGCATGCTCAAGGAACTACACGAAGCCGGCGCCACGATCTGCATGGTCACGCACGATCCGCGCTACGTCCGCCACGCCAAACGCTCCGTGCATTTGTTCGACGGCCGAATCGTCGAAGAGGAAGAGGCTGTCCGCAAAAATCAGGAAGCAAGAGAACTCACCGAAAATGGTTTCGAGGTGCTGTAATGGGAACGGCCTGGCAGGACATCAAGTTCGGCACCCGCATGCTGGTTAAACGGCCGGGTTTCACCCTTACTGTGGTCTTGCTCTTGGCCCTCGGCATTGGTCCCAATACGGCTCTGTTCAGCGTTATTAATAGCGTTCTGCTCAGTCCACTGCCCTTCCCGGAAGCCCATCGCATCGTGTTCCTTGGGCCTGAATGGAATGGATTACGCAGTAGCACTTCATCCGGGCCGGACTACCTGGATTGGACCGAGCGCAACACCGTATTCGAATCCATGTGCGCTATCGAGTTCTGCCGTTTGAACTTAACGGGCGCCAGCGAACCGTTGGCACTAAAGGGCCTTCGAACGACATCCAGTTTCTTCCCGACCATACAGCCAAAGATGGCCCTGGGCCAAGGTTTTCGACCGGATGCCTCGCAAAGGGGCAATCCCTATGTTACGGTATTGACACATGGCCTGTGGCGTGATCGGTTCGACAGCGACCCCAATATTGTGGGCCGGATCGTTACTCTGGACAACACACCGTATACAGTCGTTGGCGTGGCGGCCCCCTTGATGGGATTCATCGAAGATATGGCTCAGATATTCATCCCGTTACAGGAATCACAACTGGCCCAAACCAATCGTGGCATTCATCAGCTCATAGTTCTGGGGCGTCTCAAGCCGGATGTTTTCTGTGCACAGGCCCTGGCTCAGATGAAACAAGTCACGGCCCAACTCGCCAAGGAGTATCCTGATACGAATAACGACAAGGGAATCCACCTTGAGCCGCTGCACAAGATCCTCATTGCCAGTATACGCACTGCATTCCTGGTCCTATACGGGGCCGTTATCCTCCTACTGGTAATTGCCTGTGTCAATGTCTCCAACCTACTGGTGGCCAAGGCCGCGACGCGTCGTCACGAAATGGCGATTCGGCGCTCTATGGGTGCGGGACGCATACGTATCATCCGCCAATTGCTGACCGAAAGCCTCTTGCTCGGTTTGATGGGGGGGGCATTAGGCCTGGTCCTGGCCTTCTGGGGCCTGGATCTGCTGCAATTGATTGCACCGCGTATCCAGGAGACCAGCGGCAGCGGCATTCCCGGGTTTGCAGAGATTCGCCTGAATCTGCCGATATTGGGATTCACCTTGGTGCTGTCCGTGATTGCCAGCCTGGCTTTTGGCATACTTCCTGCCTGGCAGGGATCCCGATTTGGCCTGGTCAACACGTTAAGAGAAACAGGCCGGCGCGCCTCACATGCTCAGACCCGTCACCGCACCCTGGGGATGCTCATTGTTGGGCAAATCGCTTTAGCTTTAATCTTACTGACAAGTGCAGGCCTGCTTATCAGAAGCTTTGTGAGAATCCAGCAATCGCATCCGGGCTTTGACGCCAGAGATCTTCTGGCACTGCATGTGGTACGTCCAAACACCAGCAGTCAACACGATTGTGCGGCCTTTTTCCAGCAAGCTCTGGAAGAGCTGGAAGCCCTGCCCGGTGTTCAGGCAGTCGGTGCAGTCGACATTGCGCCCATGAGCCCCATCAACTGGAACGACGAGGTGAATGTTGTCGGCAAACCGGGATGGCAGACCGCAGAGACACGCAGAGTCTCAAAGGGCTATTTCCACTGCTTGGATATCCCATTGGTGCAGGGACGCGCCTTTGCTGCGCAGGATGAGCAATCGGGCCAGTCGGTGGCCATCGTTAACCAGGAATTCGTACGCCGGCGCTTCCCAGACAGGGATCCGATCGGTCAGGAGATTATTTTCTGGGGTCGGAGATGGACGATCGTGGGGGTGGTGGGTAATGTCAGACTTCGCACTCTGCACAGCGAGGAGTTCTCACCCTTTGTCTACGTCCCGTTGGCACAAGCCGCCCAACACGGCATGACGCTCTTCCTTCGTACTACCGGCGACCCTGTCCAATGGGCTGGGCCCACGCGTCGGGCCCTGCGGGAAATCGATCCCAGCCAGCCCATTTTGTCCATTACTACGATGCATCAGCTCGTACAGGATTCGATCTCCGTGGAACGGTTCTGCATGATTCTCCTAAACATCATGGCCGGCGTGGCCCTCCTCATGGCCCTGGTTGGCCTTTACGGTGTGATGACCTTCTCGGTTAGCGAACGATGCAATGAAATCGGGATCCGAAAAGCCCTCGGTGCAGAAGCGGGGGACATATTGATCTTAGTGCTGAAGAAGGCCTTCATCCTTACGCTGCTGGGTCTGGGCGTAGGCCTCGTTGGCGCCCTGGCCATCACCCGGCTCATGTCCAGTATGCTCTATCGTACCAGTATCTATGATCCGGCGACATTTGTGCTGATACCGGCGCTGTTGTTCACCGTAGCCATCTTAGCCTGTTACATTCCCGCCCGCCGGGCGGCAAGGATCGATCCAATGGAAGCATTGAGGTATGAGTGAGTTTATTATGAAAACATACGAAACAAAAAAACAGTCCTATACATGGTTGTCAGGATTGCGTTTGACCGGCCGAAAGGCAATCGTAGTATTAACTATACTATTGATTTGTGCAGGTTCGACAATCTG
>JBARRE010000251.1:0-2580 GCA_049644065.1 Sedimentisphaerales bacterium
GGAGGCGTTTCGCGGCGACCGCCCGCCGCGATGGTTCGTCTGGGAGAACGTCGACGGCAAGGGCAACTTCCGCGAGCACGTCGTGCTCGACGCCAACCTCGGTGCCCACGAGGCGGTCTGCGGCGACGTCGACGCCGACGGCGATCTGGATGTCTGCTCGAAGCTGTGGCAGCCGATCAAGTCTAACGCCAACGGAGGCCGCAACCATTTCGACTTCCTGGAGAACCTGGCCAAGTAGGCCACGCCGTTCCCAGAGCCTCGAAGTCAGCCGCGTCGGCCCGGCCGCTGCACGCAAGACAGCAAAAAGTACCAAGGCTTGCAAGGCGCAGACTTAAAGAGCTTCCGATCTGGGTCTTCCATGGCGCAAAGGATAATACGGTACCGCTGGAAAGATCACAGGAAATGGTCGATGCTATTAAGAAAGCTGGCAATCCAAGTATAAAGTTTACTATCTATCCCGATGCAGGCCATGATTCATGGACTGCAACATACAATAATCCAGAACTTTACGAATGGTTTCTTAAGCATACGGTAAAGCAATAGTCTTCAAGTGGAAACCTCTTGCTGTCTATCTTACTTATAGACAATAGGCAAATTAGGCTTTGTATTAATAGCATCGCTCCAGCTTAGATAAGTAACCTTTTTCATGACCCGAAAAACACCACAATTTTCAGGGGACATTATGACACCATTTTGTCACTACAGATGCTAATTTTGCTCATATCTACCGCAAACAAACATGAGTTTTTAGCCAAATAACGAACACTTTAAAGAAATTTTTTATCATTTCCGGATTCAATGGACGTGTTCAAAAAGACGAAGGGCGTACAACTCTCTCAAGCTACAAGCCATTGAAATAAGCAGTGTTGCCCAAGTGTACTAAATGGGATAAACTATCTTGATGTGTTGATAGACTCAGTCGCTTAATTTTTAGCGTGAGAAAGTGGGGGGCATGAGTATGGCAAGTTTACAGATGTTGGTGTTCCGCTCGGCCACACTTGGTAATTTTGATCTGACCGGGACCCGCCGTACTGAAAACTACGGCGGCATCCGACAGGGGGACTGATATTGATGGCCGACGCCGCCAGTTGGTGCACTTGCAGCTATCTGAACCAGGCGACGTGCGCATTGGAGCCGGTCGAATAAAGGCTTGATTGGGATTTCAAATTTAAGGACATCATCATGTATCGAGAAGTGAATCAACGCAAGTCCTCAAAAGCGACGTTGGCAAGACTGGGTTCCGTTATGCTTCTGGTGGTTTTCGCAGCACCCCATTTAACGGCAGTCGCCGAGGAGGTGACGTATTCCAAACTGTGGGGACGCAACGGCGAACTCTGGTCGCCGGCCAGCCGTCTGCCCGATTTTTCCTATGCCGGTTATAGCCGGGGTGAACACCCCCTGCGGGAGCTCAAAGCCGATGTCAGTGTTAAACAATTCGGCGCCGTCGGCGATGGCGAAACGGACGATACGCATGCCTTCAAGAAAGCCATCGATCAATCACCGGGCAAGACGATCCTCGTTCCGGCCGGCCGATATCGCATCACCGATTTTCTCTACATCCGCCACAATGGTACGTCTCTGTTAGGCGAAAGCCCTGTGAGATCCATTCTGTTCTTCCCCACGCCTCTGCACACGATCAAGCCTGACATGGGAGCCACCACTACCGACCAGCCTACGTCCAATTACTCGTGGTCCGGCGGATTCGTCTACGTTACGGGCTCATCATCGCGGGATGTGTTGGCCGAAGTGACCTCCCAGACCAAGCGAGGGCAGCGGTCGCTGTCCGTCTCGAAGCCCGAGGCATTCACAGTTGGGCAAGACGTGCGATTGAGCTTGCGGGATACCGAGCGGCAGAGTCTGGCGAAGTATCTCTACGCCGACGATCCGGGTTCGATCACGAACCTCAAGTCGCGTACCCAGGTATCGTTCCTGTTTCGTATCACGAAAATAGATACGGCAGGCAAGCACATAGAATTCGATCGCCCCCTGCGGTCGGACGTTCGGCTGGAGTGGAGGCCCCGTTTGTACGATGCATCCTGCAGCGTCGAGGACGTCGGTATCCAGAATCTCTGCTTCGAGTTCCCGGTCACACCGTACAAAGGGCACTTTACGGAACTCGGTTACAACGCCATTGCGATGCGCAGCGTTAGGAACTGTTGGGTCCGGAACATCAGGATTCACAACGCCGACAGCGGTATGTTTATCTCGGGCAACACTATTACCCTTCGCGAGATATCACTGACGTCCGAGCGCCCCAGGGAACGGCAGCGCAAAGCGACGGGTCATCACGGCATCACAATCGGAGGCCAGGACAACCTGCTCGACAACTTTCAATTCGAAACCCGCTTCATGCACGATATCACCGTCACCAGCGGATCGGCGGGCAACGTCGCCGCTTCCGGCCGCGGTGTCGACATCTGCTTCGACCATCACTGCTATGCTCCTCATGCAAACCTTTTCACCGACATCGACCTCGGCGAAGGCTCACGCATGTTCCAATCAGGTGGCGGTGCAGCACTCGGTCGCCACTCAGCCAGCTGGGAAACGTTCTGGTGCATTCGAGCCCAGCACGCCCAGAAA
>JBARRE010000252.1:0-8631 GCA_049644065.1 Sedimentisphaerales bacterium
AAGCTCGGAATTGACATTCCCACCATGTGTTTTATGAAAGGCTATCAGCCTTCGACCAGTTGCATGGTCTGTGTGGTCAAAGTCGATGGTAGAGATGTTCTGTTGCCGGCCTGTGGAACCCTTGCCCGGGACGGGATGCGCATCGAAAGCGATTGTGAAGAAGTGCATCAGGCAAGAAAGACGGCCCTGGAGCTGCTTTTAAGCGACCACGTGGGCGACTGCCTCGGGCCATGTAATATGATATGCCCCGCACAGATGAATATTCCGCTGATGATTCGCCAGATTTCCGCCGGTAAGCTGCGCGACGCGATTGAAACTGTGAAGAAAGATATTGCTCTGCCTGCCGTGTTAGGACGGATTTGCCCGAAGCCTTGCGAACGAGGATGCAGGAGAGCGGTGATTGATGAGGCGGTTTCTATCTGCCTCTTGAAGCGATACGTCGCCGACGTAGATCTGGAATCAGCCAAACCATATTCGCCGACCTGCAAGCCTGTTCAGGACAAGCGGGTCGCTATCATCGGCGCCGGACCGGCGGGTCTGGCTGCCGCTTACTATCTGCAGCAGGCTGGCTTTGGCTGCACGGTTTTTGACGACCACGAACAGCCCGGCGGAATGCTGCGCTATGGGGTTCCAGAAGAGGACCTGCCGAGAGATGTGCTTAATAAGGAAATCGCCCAGATTGAGAAGCTCGGCCTTACATTCGAAGGCAAAACGCGAATAAGTAATTCGGCGTCACTCGAAAAACTACGGAAGGATTTTGACGCCGTCTTTGTCGCTGTTGGTGCGCTGGACGCCGGAGATGCCGAATCGATAGGCCTCAAGACGAGCCCTAAGGGCATTGCAATAGAGGGCAAGACTTACCAGACGAATTTGCCCGGCGTATTTGCAGGCGGAGACGCCGTCCGCAAGCGAAGGCTGACGGTTCGAGCCGTCGCGGACGGCAAGGAAGCGGCGGAATCCATCAGCCAGTATTTGTCCGGCGGGGTGGTAACAAGTCCGGCCCGGCCGTTTAACACCCGGATCGGCAAAATCGAGGACGGCGAGAAAGAACGGTTCGCCGCCTGTGCGAGCAACAGTCCCCGCGTGACTGTATCTCGGAAAGGCGAGGGATTCACCGACGAACAGGCCCGGCAAGAAGCCGCCCGCTGCCTGCATTGTGATTGCCGAAAGGCAGATACCTGCAAACTCAGGCAATACGCACAGGACTATGGTGCCCGGTCTGCTCGATACAAAAGCGAGCGCCGGTTGTTCGTCCAGCAGGCCCAGCACCCGAAAATCATTTACGAATCCGGCAAGTGCATCGACTGTGGTCTCTGTATTCAGATTGCCGCCAAGGCCGGCGAAGAACTTGGTCTGACCTTTGTCGGCCGGGGTTTTGATGTCCGGGTGGCCGTACCTTTCGACCGTTCGATTGCCGATGGTCTCAAACAATCGGCAGCCGAATGCGTCGCCGCGTGCCCGACCGGGGCTTTGGCATTTACGGAATAATAGAGGGGTTGACACTCAAAGGAAAATCCTGTATAAGTCTACAGCTAAAATTTTATTGTTTTTTTGGAGATGTATTATGGAATTGCGAAGAATGATGAAAAGCTATGTGTCACTATTAATCCTTGGACTCGGTATATCTGCGATTGTTTGCAGTACTGCTCAAGCGACAGACTGGCCCAACTACCGGGGGACGAATTATGATGGGATATCAAGTGAAACCGGCTGGGCCGCAACATGGCCCGAAGATGGCCCGAAGGTACTCTGGAAAGTTTCGCTTGGAACCGGATTCGCATCGATGTCCGTAAGCAACGGCAAGGTCTACGCCACGGGCAACATCGACGATAAAGACATTCTTTATTGCCTGGATGCCGCCACGGGCAAGGAAATATGGAAGACGTCCTATCCATGCCCGTTGTACAAGAAGAACCACGAAGGCGGCCCCTGTGCGACTCCGACGATAGACGGTGACGCAGTTTATACTTTCAGCAAGGACGGCGATGCCATTCGTTTCAAGGCGGCGACAGGTGAGATCGTCTGGCATAAGAATCTGAACAAGGAATTGGGCTTGAAGTACCCCACCTGGTACTTCTCCAGCTCGCCGTTTATAGCCGGAGACCTTGTGATCTACAACGCCGGCACCTATGGCACGGCACTTAAAAAAGCCGACGGCAGCACGGCATGGCAAAGCGCAAAAAGTGCGTGCGGATATGCAACCAGCGTCCCGTTTAAGATCGGCGGTCAAAAGGGTGTAGCGATGGCAGTGAGTAAGGAACTGGTCGGTTTGAATCCGGAAACGGGTAAGGTAATGTGGAAATTCCCCTGGAAGACCAGCTACGATATTAATTCCGCCGATGCCATTGTCTCGGGCGACACCATCTTCATTTCGTCCGGATACAACAAAGGCTGTGCTCTCGTGAAAATCAGCGGTGGTGATGTCACCGAAGTCTGGCAGAACAAGAATATGCGGAACCAGATCAACTGCTCGGTACTTTGGGAAGGACACATATACGGCTTCGACGGACAGGTCGGCGGAGGCGGCAAGCTTACGTGTCTGGATTTGGAAACCGGCGAGAAGAAATGGTCGCAGAGCGGTATGGGCACCGGTTCGCTGATGCTCGCCGACGGTAAGCTGATTATCCTCGGCGAAAAGGGCAAGCTTGTCATAGCGGAGGCGTCGCCGGGAGGGTTTAAGGAACTGGCTTCGGCAGAGATTCTTACGGGCAAATGCTGGACGGTTCCGGTTCTGGCGAACGGCAGAATCTACGCCCGCAATGCGGCAGGGCAATTGGTATGTGTCGATGTTAGCGGTTGATACTGAGATTGTGCCGGCACAATTTGATTGAATTGACGGAGACGACGCTAAGCAAGTGCCGTCTCCGGTTATGTAAGCTCTTAGTGTCTTAAGAAAAGGATTATGGGTATGTTGAGAATAATCAGAAGATGTCGATTCGTGCCGCTCATTGGACTGATCATTTGTTTGGGTGTGCTCGGCTATAACAATGCCGCGCAGGGAGCGGATTGGTCGCAGTGGCGCGGACCTAATCGCGATGGCGTATGCAGTGAAACAGGACTGCTCAAGAGCTGGCCCGAGGGTGGCCCCACACTCCTGTGGGAGACCACGGGACTTGGGCCGGGCTATTCGAGCATGGCAATCGTCGACGGCAGGCTCTATACGATGGGCGATATTTCCCTCGACTCCGAACAGACGCAGTGCATTCTTGCTTACGACCTGGCTACGCATAATCGGGTATGGGCAGCCAAAGTTGGGCCCGTACATAAGGATGGCGGCCCACGCTGCACGCCGACTGTCGATAATGGTTTTGTTTACGCAATCGGCACATCGGGCGATCTGGTTTGTATCGACGCCAAAACCGGCAGCGTGCATTGGAGCAAGAATTTTGAAAAGGACCTGGGCGTGGGAAAGAATCCCGGCTGGAAATTCAGCGAATCGCCCCTGATTGACGGCGACAAGCTGCTCTGTACGCCCGGCGGCAGGGACGCTGTCATGGTAGCGCTCAATAAGAAGACCGGAGACCTGATCTGGAAATGCTCGATGCCCGACATCGGACGAAAGGGAAAGGACGAAGCGGGCTATTCGTCCATCGTTGTCACCGAAGCGAGCGGTGTCCGGCAGTACGTCCAGTTGACGAACAAGGGCCTGATCGGCGTCGCCGCGAAAGACGGCCGGTTCCTTTGGGGATACAACAAAATAGCAAATAATGTCGCTAATATTTCGACTCCAATCGTTTATGGAAATTTCATATTCTGTTCGACCGCCTACAACACCGGCAGCGCACTGCTTGAGCTGAGCGCGGCGGGCGACGGAGTCGACGCGAAAGAGATTTATTTTCTCGATGCCAAAACCCTCCAGAACCATCACGGCGGACTTATTAGAATCGGCAATTATATCTTCGGCGGTCACGACCACAACAAGGGCAAGCCAAGCTGTATCGAAGCAAAGACCGGCAAGGTCATGTGGCAGAAGGATCAGCCGGGCGGAGGCTCGTCGGCCGTTCTTTATGCCGACGGCAATCTGTACTTTCGCTACGAGGACAACACTATGGCCCTCATCGAAGCCGATCCTCAAAACTACAACCTTATAAGCACGTTCAAGCTGCCCAGGCGGCCGGGCATGAGCGGCCCGGGCTGGTCGCACCTTGTGATTGTCGACGGCAAGCTTTACGTTCGCCATAGTGACGTCCTGATGGCATACGATATAAAAGCAAAATAGGGAAAGTCGAGCCGGTTGTACTTTCCCGGATTCAAGTGAAAGGAAAGACTAATGGCCAAACAAACGGCCCCGGACAATAATGGCCCGGGCGGCGAGCCGATGCGGGAGTACTCGCCCGCCCAGGAGCTGATCAACAACACGGCATACATAGTCATGATCCTGCTGGGATCGGTCATTCTCATTTTCAGTTACGGCGGCTCGGCAGGGGGCTGGATCTCCGCGATTACATATCTGGCATACGGCGTCGCCGGTTCAGTATGGATTATGGTCTTCGTTTGCCCGTACTGCAGGTATTGGAACACGCGGTCGTGTCCCTGCGGATACGGGCGCATCGCGGCAAGGTTTCGCGACAAAGAAACCGTCGAATGTTTCGACGAAAAATTTAAGAAGCATATTCCGGTTATCGTTCCGCTCTGGTTCATCCCGATCGTGGCCGGCGTTGTCCCTCTAATACGCAGCTTCTCGTTGCCTCTGCTGGTTTTGCTTATCATATTCGCCATTAATGCCTTTATCATTCTGCCGCTGGTATCGACCAAACACGGCTGCAAAGAATGTCCTCAGAAAGAGACATGTCCCTGGATGAAATACACAGTCAAGACGGCCGGTTAAGTCCTCCGGCATGAATAATTATAATGTTTGCAGCTTATTCATCTTGCATAGTTATATTTTGCTATGCTTTCCACGGGTCCTTTGTTTTTCTAAGCCATTGATTCAGTTCGCCGGTTAGCCTGCGGACGACTTCCGGGCTCGATTCGGCAATATTGTCAAGCTGGTATGGGTCCTTCTTGTTATCGAACAGCAGGACTTCATTCTTTCCATCTTTCTGCCGGTTAATCTCAAAGGTGTATCGGTGTGTCCGCAGGCCGCGGTTGCCCCCATTTAATCCCGAGCAGTTCAGGTACAGCGCCGACTTCGGCCTTGTCCCCGGCCTGCCCAGCATAATTGCAGAATAATCGCGGCCTTCTACGTCGTTGGGTATAGATTGAGCTAATCCCATCAGGCCCATTAAACTCGGCATCATATCAGCGGGACTCAGCAATAGATTATCTCGCCGGGTGGGGATTTTTCCCGGCCAGCGAATGATAAAAGGAATACCGATGGATTCTTCATAAGGGACTCCCTTGTGCATGCGATTGTGAGAGCCCATCATCTCTCCGTGATCGGCGGTGAAGACCACAATGGTATTATTTTCGAGTTGTTGCTGTTTGAGAGCATCGAGAATTCGGCCGAACTGGTCATCGGTGCCTGTTACCGCGGCGAAGTAATTCTTGACGTGCTGTTTTGCCTGGGGATGTGGATTACTCATCTCTACATTGGGACGATTAAGCAGGTCCTTATAGCTCTTGCCTTCGTATATGTCCACGTATTTCTTGGGCACCTGATCGAAGGGAGTGTGCGGAGGATTTGGAGAGATGAAGATGGCGAACGGCTTGTTCGGATCGCGGTATTTGCCCTGCGGATTACGGATGAATTCGATAGCAACGTCAGCCTCGTGTTTGGTGGACCATTCGTCGAAATAAGTCGGTTCCTCACGTTTGGCTTGAGTCTTCCAGTAGCGGGGATTCATATGCTGGTCTCTGCAGTTATAAGCATGCCAGAACGTAAAGCCATGACGCCGTTCAGGAGGGATAAATTCGTCCCACACAATGCCGCCTCCCGGCATTCCCGGGCGGCCCCTTCTGCGTCCTACATAAGGTTCATGCGGCTTGTCCAGGTGCCACTTTCCGAGATAGCCCAGACTATAGCCGCTGTCGTGAAGAATGTCACTAAGACAGCGCTGGCTCTGTTTGAGCATAACGTCCTTGCTGGAATTGCAGTTTGTAGTTACGCCATTCGAGACAGGGTACTTGCCTGTAAACAACTGTGCTCTGAACGGGCTGCAAACCGGATAGCTGCTCACAGCATCGGTAAGCACCAGACTCTGGGAAGCAAATTCGTCAAGGTTAGGCGTAATGACCGGGTCCTCTTTCATAAAACCGATAGCCTGACGGCGAAACTGGTCGGGAAACATAAACACAAGATTAGGCCGCCTGGGTCCTTTCGGATTTTCCGCTGCCGGAGAAGCCCCAGGCAAAAAAGCTACAGTCGTTGAGAACACTGATGTGCGCTTCAAGAAATCGCGTCGTGATAGAGAATTAGCCATTTCGATTTTCCTTCCTCAATTTTTTTTGAAATGGAACATTACCGCCCGGCTGTCAGGGGCATCAAACGTGAAACTACCGCGAGCGGCTTCACTGAGTGTTTCATTATCTTTGTTGATTATGTCATAGCGTTTGATTGTCCATGTCCCGTCCGGCAGGTTTGCGACGATATCCTTACGGGCCTTGTTTGTACCGAGTACGTATTCATGGCCGGCCCAGGCGAGACCGCGGAAGCCGGGATGCAGGTTCGAGAAGATGCCGGTCTCGGGCGCCATTTTCCAGAACGTGATATTCTTATCGATAGTCTCTCGCAGGTATTTCAGATTGTCGGCCGAAGTGTGCTCTGCCGGATTGAAACATCCCATGAAATACTGGCCCAGCTTGTTGCCCGGTTTCTCGCCGGTCGTACCGTAACCGGCGCCGAGAAAAGCTCCGAGATGGGACTCGATTGTGTCGTGCTCGGTATGTTTGTCGCCTTTGCCTTCGTAGCTTAATTCATCGTTGATCGTCGGCTTGTTGCGAGGGCCTTTGCCATCCGGATTTCGCCATGTATATTGAATCGCATCGGCGGCATCGGGAAGGTTGCGAATCTTCTTCTGGATAATCTGATGATCGTTCCAGGGCGCAAGCTCGTCGAACTTCGCCGGCCAAAGCGTACGCGGCACCGTATGCACGCTCAGAGGCGTGGGGCAGGGCAGGTATTGCCTGATGATTTGTCCGAATCGAGCAATTTGTTCTTCGGTATATTTCGGCTCTTTGATATCGAATTCGTTGCAGAGACAAATCCAGACGTTGGGATAACTTCCGTAGCGGGCGGCGATGTATTTAAGGTAGGGCGTAGGATCGCCTCCGTTATTGCCTGCTCGCAGAACGGATCGCGACTCTTTGGTATCCGGCCCGCACAGTATCAAATCGGCAATCAAATCATGCTCCCAGGCGGTTCGCACGGCCAAGTCGGCGCGCTGGCCAAACCAGTAAGGATTTGGCCGATGCGAATCATCGCCAGAATCGCTCAAATGCCCGTCATTGTCGAAAAACGGCTTTTCATCCGGGTTCACATAACGGCCGCCATACAAGCTGAAGCGAAGTTTCTTGAAATACTTAGCATTGCCGGTGATGTCGGCGGCGATGTCGTTTCCGCTGGGCTTGTCGCCGCTTTGGTAGCCGGAGAGAAATGTATAATGAGTATTGCCGAAGATATATTGATGCGAGCCGTCCGAGCGCATATACCATCGGCGGCCCGGACTGTCGGGATCGATAATCCAGAAACCCGGATGATCCGAAGCAACGGCGGTCACGTATTGGCCCTGCTTTTGGCCGTTTAGTTCTTGTTTGTTCGAATATACCTCGACCAGATTCCAGCGTCCGGCGTTTGTCGGGCAAAAGCGGATTTTGAAAACGCCGCCGGTCGTGCCTCCATTGCCGTCGCCGTCCCAGAAGCCGTGAATCTTGTATTCGGGCGAGCCGCTTTCGCGCCGGAAGCGAGCCCAGAAATCGATATCCCGTGCCGACACGTCCTTCGGGCCCTGCACCGGCCCGTCAAATCTAAGCTCCACAACAGAGTATTGAGCGGCTTTTGCAATTTCCACTGCCCTGAGCAGGGAACAAACGAAAATAAGAGGCAACAATACAGCAAGAACCCTCATTTTCCTGTTTATTTGGCAAGCCATTGCGGTTTTCCTTTCATTAGTAAGGATTTCTCATTATGGACTTTAACTAAATAGCAGTATAAAGCATGAACCTGTATCAGCCACATGTACTTTGAAGAAATTGGCTTTGATTGGCTTTGTTTTTTTGCAGCTTCTATCCATCTAAATTTCCATAAGACATTGCTATTAAAGATTTAACGTCATTTTGCCTGCACAGCAAATTGGCTTTGTTTTTTCAAATAGCTCTGTAAAACGTGCTGTAATCTGTCATCTGGCACTCTTTTATCTCGTTTCGGATTTCGGAATTCGAACTTCGGATTTCCGGCCAAAGGCTGGCGAATTGGCTTTGAATTGGCTTTGTTTTTTTGCCGCCTCAAAGCATGAAATTCTTCATAATCACCTTTCATATAAGACTTTGCGCCAATTTCGTCCATTCGAGAATTGGGTTTGTTTTTTCAAATTAGCCACGAATAAACCTGGCGCAGCCTCGGGCTTCGCCCTTGGCCGCAACCAAAAAGTTCGTCTTGTAAAAAAGCTTCGTAAAATGCTACAAATAAAAAGGTTACGATTGGCCAAAACAAAAATCGAGCATAAAAAACAACGTTTTGAAAGATTGTATTAC
>JBARRE010000253.1:0-5194 GCA_049644065.1 Sedimentisphaerales bacterium
GCCCGACCGACGTAGACGGTGCCGTTGTCACGCTGCATTTGCCAGAGTTCTTCGGAGATCACGGCCTCCGGCGTCGGGTCTTCCGGCAGAAAGATAAAGCGGAAAAATGTGCCGCGTGAAGAGAGCAGCAGCGTCTGGTTGGGCTGGTCGTATTTCCATCGCCAGATGCTAAGCCGCCACGGCTCAACAATCCTGCCCAGCTCCCTGTCCCATTCCCCGCCGATATCGCCGAAGTTAGTGGGTGCGAATCTGCGCCGAAGATTGATAAGCGTCAAAACCTCCCTGCCATCTTTACTCTTCATCACGCCGAGTAGCTTTTTATCGTTATAAAAATCCCGCTGGCGTTCGATATGGTCCCGGGCAATAGCGAAAAGTTTTTCATCACTGCTCGTCGGCCAGCCGACGTGATACTTGCCGTCTTTCCTTACGGCCAGATAAAAATCTTCACCGAAAGTCGATTTCACAACAAAAGTTTCCGCCCCGTCGCCCCGCTCGGTCGGCACCGGAGTCAGCGAATCACGTGTGACCGCCTGGACCAGGTCGTTCGGCCCGAATGTCATCCCGGCGAATTTTACAGTGATATTCGCGGCAATGTCTTTTCCCTCATCCAGCATCTTGATTTTGTTGATATAGACCAAGTCTTCGAGTTTTGTGCCCTTCTCGCCCCGCTGCTTGCTGCGTAGAACAAATCGATGAGTTTTTTCTTCGGTTTCGAGATAGATTGTCACGCTGTAGAGCTGTCCTTCGAGTGTTTCGCCGCTGCTGAAAATAACCGCCGAAGAAAGGTATCTCAGCGGATAGGACTGGCCCCAGAATGCCTTTTGTGCCGGCGTATAATCGGCTATTGCCGTCTTTTCGTCGTATTTTGTCGTTTCCGTGAACTTCCAGTTCTGCCTTATTTCTTCCTTGTTCGGGTAGAAACGAATTTCGCTGATCGGCTCGAAAGTGAACTGCCGGACCTTGCCGTACTGAACGTCCTCACCCGTGACCATGTCCGTAGTCTTGAGCTTGCCGGCCTTGGGGATGTTCAGCTTGAATTTACGTCCGGAAGTCAGAGCAATCCTTCCTGTCAGCACTTTTCCATCGGAGAAATAGACCGCCGCCCTTCTTATTGCTGCCTGGGCGAGGATTGACTGGCCCATGACCAGCAGCAAAATCGAAATCGCCGACCATTTGACAATAAAAGCAATATGCTTGTTTTGGATTATCATTTTCAAACCTCTGCCTACAGGAGATTCATTCTCCTGCGAATTATCCACTCCAGAATTAAAATTCCAATGAAAATCAGAATATAGATATAATTATCTTCGATGAGCGGAATTTCCATGCTCACGACCCGGCTCAGGATCCGGCTTCGCAGCGTACCGATTAAGTTCTCGAATTCGGTTTCCTGAAAATACCTGCCGCCGGCCTGTGCCGCCAGGTTGTTGAGAAATGCATGGTCCACTTCCAGATTGGCGCCTTCGTTCAGCCTTGTTCCGACGACAATCGTTTTTTCATAAGATTCCAGCACCTGTTCACCCAGCAAGGCCTGTAATTCGAACCGGTACCGAGCGCTTCTGGCAAAATTCATTTCAGCCTTGAACGTATTCTCGCGTCCCATCATTGGCTCGATGGTAATGGGCGTTGATTTTCCTTCTACTTCCATTTCAGCGGTAAGACGCAGTTGGCCGGCATCGTGACGCCCAGCGATCCGGATTGTCGCCGACGCGTTTTCGCCGGGGTTGTATTGTTCCTGGTCCCACTTGATTGCGAGGAAACGCTGCCCTTCTTCCCACGAGGTCATATTCTTGACCGTCTGTTGCCAGAAATATCCGTATGCCTCTTTAAGCTCATCCGACGCCCGGCACCATTTCCAAAGCGTGTTCGTCGCGAGCGCCATCGTCTGGCCCTGGCCGTAACGCTGCATGGAAACCAGCGGCACGTACCTGCCCGCCGCCGAGGCTTCGAGCAAAGTCACGGCACCGTCTTTGAGTGGGCCTTCCACATTCAAGCTCTCAACCGACACGGAGTCCGACTGAGAAATGATCCTTGTAGTTTCTTCGATGATGCTGTTGCCCAGAGCTGCAGCAGGCACGCTGACACCGAATTGGCCGACTTGGAACGCCGACTGGGCCTTGCTTATCCGCCAGGGGAATAATGGCTCGATGATGGTTCCGTCATATCCTCCCCGGCCGAATGAATTCTCGCCGCCCAGAAAGACGACCGCCCCGCCGTCCCGGACGTATTCCAGCAAAGCATTTAACTGATTCTGCTGCCATTGTGCAGCACCGAATGAGCCGACAATGATACATTTGTATAAATCGAGGACTTCTTTGGAAGATGGGAAACCTGCTTCGAGCTGCTCATCGCCCTTCTGCCGAGTGCCCTGGACAATGAACCGCTGCTCGCTGATGCGAAACAGGGCTGTCAGCTCGACCGATGGGTCGCGGGCAAGCTCCTTGCGTATCATGCTGAAGTCCCAGCCCAGCTCCTGGGCGAAGAATAAGACATGCAGCGTCTCTTTGCGCACTTCCACGCTGAAGTTTCGAACATTATTCAGGCTTGAAAGCTCTCCATCGACGTTCTGGACCGTTAAGCGATATTCATTTGTGCCGGCCTCGGGCGGGGCCTGCAGCGAGAATTTTGCCCTTGCTCTTGGATTTTCCAGGCGGACGAATTCTGAACCGCGAACCTGCCACTGGTCCTGTTGTTTTTCTTCAAGTTTGACCTGGGCCACCGGAACTTTTGCGGCAAAATCTCTCGAAGCAAAACGCGCGAGAATGTCGGCGGAAACTTCGAAATTGCCGCCCTGCTCGACAAGTTTCGGCGCGGTTACTTCGGTCACTGCCAAATCATTCCATGAATCGGGAGAGCTGCCGATACCCGTAATATAGAGCGGCACGTCAGGTAGTTTCGGCGTCTGGATTAATTCATCGCCGCCGTCTGTTAGCAGAACAGCCGAGTCGTAATTGGCGCTGTCGGCCTTGTCCGCTATGGTTACAAGACATTTGCCCAAATCCGTGCCCCGAATTTGCTCTGCGGCTTGTTTTGAGCCTTTGGCGCTGTGCACTTCCATGTCGAAATCCAGTGCTTCAAGATTGATAAAAGAACGCAGTTTCTCTGTAAGATCCTGAGCCAATCCTTCGGCTCTTTCTACACGGCTGACTTCCGATTCGTCCCTGCAATCCATCGAAGAAGATGTATCGAGAAGCACCATGATTTTCTTGTCTCGATTCGGCCGCTGTACCACGCTTCGGACCGGATCGAAATAAGCAAGGATGATTAGTAATACGATCAAGACCTTTGGGAATAGCAGAAGCACCGTTTGTCTCAGCGAACGGCTTCGTCTTTGTCGCCGAAAAAGAACGATCAGCCAGACGACCAAAATCAAAATCATCGCCGCAGCCAGTATCGGATGAAGATGGGTCCGCCACCTTAGAACTTCCATTATCCCGCCCCCCTGCCGACAAGAACTTCCTGGTCGGATGTGCTCAAGGTGTCGCCGGGCTGTTTGCCCTGACCGGCTGCTTGTGTGCTATCCGGCCGGTTTGTTTTTTCGGCCCTGGCTCTGATGGGATTTGCCAGCCAGCCTTCTATGAGCAGGGCCAAAGTCGCCAGCAGAACAAGAGGCAGAAACAACTCGAAAGTACGACTCTGGCCGGCATGATATTTCTGCAGGTCGTCCGCCGGGTTGTAGTCGACAACGCTGTGTGTGATTTTTTCCATCGCCGGGACCTTTGAACCTTGTAAAAATTGCGTCAGGCCTTCTTTCGGAGATGAACGCACGGACACGCAGAACTCCTCGCTACCGGCTTTGACTAAGTAAACGCCTGATTTTGAGAATACCGGCATGTCAATGGCCTGGCTCTTGAAGTCGGTCTCGTCGCCAACGAGAGAGGTGACCTCGACCTGCTGTCCACCGGCATTGATGCCCTTCGGAGATTGCCCGGCGACCAGTGACAGCATCGTTTCTTCTTCGAGAGCGGTTCCTTCCACAGCAATACTTTGTGCCATGACAACGATCAGCCCTGTCAAGGGCAGCGTATTCCATCGCGGGTCAAAGGCCGTCCCGCTGACGTAAATATTTCCTCTGCCAAGCTCTCTATGAGCGAATACGATTCTTTCGAAATCAATCCCCAAAAGCGGAGTAAACTCCTCAGACAGCTCCAGCGGATAAAAGGTAAATACAGTGACGTTCTCAGGGGATGCAGTGCCCGTCGACTCACGAATACGGTTCCAGAAGCCGGATTCTTTCGTCATCGATTGGACCTTGATTCCGCGTGCATTCGAGAGGCGGCTCTTCGTGCCGGCTCCGAGCCATGCCGGAGGCTTTGCATTTGTGCCGGCTCTTCTTGCTGAGGGTACGACCAGGAGATTGCCGCCGGCTTCCACGTACTGCCTGAGGTCGGACGATGCCTGATTGTTTTGGCCGATTTCTTCCCAGGTCGCAACGATAAGAATTGGCTTTTCGCCCTGTGCCTGTGGTACTTGGCCCGACCGGCTGAATTTTGAAATCATGCCGGTTAGCTGCCCGTAATCGTCCGGCGAAAAAGCGGTCGGCAGCACGCCAAATTCGCCTGGTGAACCGGCAAACAAAACGGTCGCTGTCTGCCCGCAGACGATTCCTATTGACGCATAATTATCGGTAGCAAAGCCGTCCCCTTCGATCCATGTTTTCAGCCAGTGATAGCCGGGAGTGTCCGGGCTTATTCCGACTTCGACGATTTGGCTTCTGCCCGGCTCGAGTACGACTTTCTGCGTGCTCTTCTTGTCCTGGTTGTCAATGGAATTGACTCGAATATTTGCGACTGCCGCCGAGTTGTTTGTGCAGACAACGCCGATTTTCAATGGATGCCTGGCCAGGAATTTTTGCCGGGGAAATTGAATCGAGCTGATAGCCACGTTGGCCTCCCGGCGAGTTCTGGATTCTATTCTGTGCAAAATTACATTTATCGAATCATCGGTCGATTCCGACTGCAGGGCATCGTTGGTCCATTCAGCCTCCTGCATATCGCTGAATACGTGAACCATGCCGCCGCGGCCCGAATCGACCTGAAGGAGTTTGAACGCTTTGGTCAGGGCATCGCGGGCGCTGCCGGTAGCGTCGGTAGGAGTTATTGTGTCGAGCGAAGTCAGCAGGGATTCTGTGTCGAAAGTTAATGAATCGCCGGATGTAACCGCCGGGTCTTCGACGAGTGTGACGACGTTCATG
>JBARRE010000254.1:0-24242 GCA_049644065.1 Sedimentisphaerales bacterium
AGGCGGCCAGTTTGCGAAACGCCATCTCGCTAAATTTTCACCGTTAGAGATTGAAGTTTTGGTGAAAATGGAACCCGGAAGCGTTTTTGTCAGCCATGATGTGAAATGCTGGAAAAAATATAAAGAACTGGCCGAGATGTTAAATGAAGACTCCATCGAGATGGAAATAAGAAAGGCCATCGTTGATTACGTGGAATCTTTGACAAAAGGAATGGGTCAGTGACGTCAATACAAGGGAGTACCGTATGGCTATAGAAGGCGAAGTTCATTGGTGTGAGGGCCTTTTCCTCCAGCCTCACCACCTTCAGATTATGCAAAGGAATATAATCGAGAGGTTCACAAAGCAAGGTCGCATGTTTTGGAGTTATCCCTATGGCCTGATAGAGGCGAAAATATCCGATGATCAACTGGAAAATATGAGAGTTTCCTTCGACCGGCTACGCATTATAATGCCGAGCGGGCTGGAAGTGAACGTCCCTGACAATACGAATCTCCCCTCGCTTGACATAAAGCAGGCATTTGCATCTACGAGCGGTGCATTGACCATTAGTATTGGCGTGCCGGTATGGTACGCTTCACGTGGCAATGTTATTGAAAAGGGGGATGATCAGGATTGGCGCGCCAAGCGCACATATATAGTTACTGAGATTGAAAAAACCGATGAAAATACAGGAGAAAATCCACAACCGGTCCAGATTCGTCAGATAAACGCCAGACTGTTGCTTGAAAATGACGACTGTTCAGACCTCGAAGTGTTGCCTTTGCTGAAAATCACCCGTGCCGCAGGCGAGGATATCGGGTTGCCCCGGCGAGATCCGACATACATACCCCCATGCTTTGTCGTCGGCGGCTCATCAGTGCTCAGAGAGCTCCTTCACGATTTAACCAGCCAGGTCATGGCCAGTCGAAATGAGCTTGTAGTCCAAATAAACCGTGGCGGATTTAGTATTGAGAATATGCGCGGCGTTCAATTCGAACAAATGCTTCGTCTTAGAACGCTGAATCGTTTCAGTTCTCAGCTTGGTTCTCTTATTAGTATCTCCAGCAGAGTTGCACCGTTCCAAATGTATTTAATGCTGAGGCAGTTACTTGCTGAACTTGCCGCCTTACGCCCTGACCGCGATCAGTATGAAGTCGTTGGGTACGATCATGACAATCTGGCAGTTGCTTTCAACGAGCTTTCGACTCGTATTCGGGGGCTCCTCAAGGGCGTTGTAAGGGCCAGGTACATCAAGGTTCCGTTTACTATAGACCATGAGCAAAAAATCTTTGCCGCTACACTCACTGATGAAGCGTTATCGTTACCCAATGAATATTTTCTTGCTATCAAGACGAAGCAGGATCCTTCGGAATTGGCTAAACTGGTTTTAGATCGTGACAAATTCAAAATGATGCCGCAAAGTCTTGCGAACCAGCGAATCTTCGGCGTGCAGCTCGCCCAGGAATTGTATCCGCCGGTTGAACTGCCGGCCCAGGTAGGCCTTCATTATTTTCGTGTAATGCGTGGCGAAAGCGCCCGGCTCTGGGAGAGAATACAGCAGGAGAAGACGATCGCAGTGCGGTGGCCGGGTGTTGAGACTTCTGACTTTGAAATAACATTATATATGACTGTTCCTGATACGGAGGCACAGTAAATGACTCTGCTTGAATTATGTGAGCCACTCTTCCAATATGTGTGTCGGCTGCGTCGATCGGCACGAATGGATTGCACCATGGAAATGGATCAGGTGCGAAACGACATTAAAAGAATATTCAGTGAGATAAAGGCAAACGCTTCTGCCAGCGCCGATTTGACTGTTCAATACGAAAAAGTTGAATTGCCCCTTATTTTCTGTATAGACTTTATGATCAAAGAGAGCAGCCTGAGCTTTGCTCCTGACTGGTACGAGCTGGGTCGTGAGCGGAATGAACTCGCGGGCGACGAGAAATTCTTCGATTTGCTGGACGTGGATTTGGCCGAAAGAAGTGACGCTGCGACTCAAAGACTGGTAATATTTTACACGTGTTTAGGATTGGGATTTACAGGTGTATACACAGGCCAGCCGGATAGTATTCAACGGATAATGTCAAAAATCTCGGCTCGTATTTCGGGCATGATGGACGCCGATGAAAAGGCTTTTATTTGCCCGGAGGCTTACGAAAACGTTGATACGCGAGATTTTGTTGAGCCGCCGAGTGCGAAGTTGGTGGGTATCGGGATAACATTAATAGCTCTGATTGTAATCTGGGCCGTTGCGTATTTTTGTTTGTTCAAATGGACCTCTGACGATCTCGGCAAGTCCCTTGATACGATTATAGGACAGGATAAATTGCCTTCTGTTATCGAGCCGACGAATGATAATGCCAAATAGTTTGGAGAATATGTAAATAATATGGTGCCTGGAATTTCAGTTTACAAGAATCTTCCAACGCCTTTCAAGATTGGGCTTTCAGTCATTGCGGGCGGCAGCATTTTGGCGGCGATGCTGTTTTTAGTGCCCTCGAGGGTGCTATGGATTATATTCATCGGACTTGCCGTTGTTGCCCTGATTCTTCTGCTCTACTGGCGTATCTTGAAGTGGCTGAAGAAGCGCAAAGCCGCTCCGATGGAACATGGCGTTATCGATAATGCTTCGGCTGCACCGCAGGGAATCAGCGAGGCAGCACACCTTGCCCGGCTGGATGAGTTGAGGAAAAAATTCGAAGAGGGGATCACGAAGTTTCATGCTGCCGGCAAAAGCCTCTACAACTTTCCCTGGTATATGATTGTGGGTGAGCCGGGATCTGGCAAGACAGAAGCCGTGCGTCACTGTAACGTTGGTTTCCCGCCGGGCCTGCAAGACCAGTTTCAAGGGGCCGGCGGTACCCTTAACATGAACTGGTGGTTTACGGATCATGCCGTTATTCTCGATACAGCCGGGCGACTGATGTTTGAAGAAGTCGAAACGGGCGGTTCAGGTGAATGGATGGAGTTCCTTAAGCTTCTTAAGAGGTATCGGCCGCGTTGCCCGGTTAATGGCGTGTTTCTCGTAATACCCGCTGATAGCCTCATTAAGGATACTGCTGATGAGATCGAGCAGAAGGCCTCCAAAATTGCACGGCAGTTTGACGTCATCCAGCGAATTCTGGATGTCCGTTTTCCCGTATTCGTGGTCGTCACAAAGAGCGACCTGATCAATGGTTTTCGTGATTTCTTTGACAACCTCGATGATCCGCAGCTTCAGCACCAGATACTTGGGTGGTCTAATCCGGCCCCGCTCGATGAGCCATACAATCCGGATTTCGTCGAGCAGCATTTGAAGACTATACAGACACGTCTTTTCCGGCGCAGACTTGCATTGCTGCAGGATATAGTATCTGAATCCGATGAGCCGGACATGGAGAAGATGCGTACAACTGATACGTTGTATGCCTTCCCTCAAAGTCTGGCGAAGATAGCGCCGCGAATGGCCCGGTATCTGGAATTGATATTCAGTGTCGGCAGCCAGTGGTCCGGCAAACCGTTATTTTTCAGGGGCATTTATTTTACATCTTCCATGCGGGAAGGTTCAGCTTTAGATGAAGACCTCGCCGAATCGCTTGGGGTTTCGGTTGATACCCTCCCGGACGGTCGGGTATGGGAACGTGACAGGGCATACTTTCTGCGAGACCTCTTTATTAAAAAGGTCTTTCGCGAGAAAGGCCTCGTTACGTATGCCACTAATACAAAGAAACAGCATCTTCGCCGCAAGGCCGTGGTCATGATCTCGGCTGCCGCGAGTGTCGTTTTGCTGCTCTTTTGCACATTTTATGCCGGTGTTAAATTTCGTCGCTCTATCGGTGATATGAAAGAGTATTTTGAAGCGCCGGCAAAACTGTTTGCCTCGATCGGTGCAAGAGAGGCAAGCCAACTGCAAGTGATAAAACGTGAAAGCCAGGAAGTTTATCGGTATATCGGCAGGGCAGGAGTACCCGAAATGCCGGACGATATTACACGATCCAGCTTCTCTGCACGACTTGCCGATAGAGTGGATCAATGGGAGAAAAAAGGAGTGCCCTGGATTTTCGCACCGGTGGCGAAATTTACAAAGGGTATTACATCGGAGAAATTAAAGACGGCCCAGGCAGTTATTTACGAGACGGCTATCCTTCGCCCATTCCTGGATGTCTCCAGCCAGATCATGAATAATCAACAGAACGGCAAATGGAGGCGCGAGGACCCTGAAACCAAGTCTTTGTGTCAGTTGATCCGGCTAAAAGCAGATAAGCCTTTGGCCAACGAAGGTGAATATTCGAACCAGGCTTTCTTAGATCCTCTGTTTGCATATATTTTCAGAAGTAACGAAGATACGGAAGATGAGGAAGGTTCTGCAAAACGAATCCAAATGTACAATGAAGATAAAGTACAACTCCATCAGCCGATAGAACTCATTTATGGTGAAGCCTTTTTGCCTGTGTTTAGTAAAACGGATCCTAATTTTTTGGAAACTGCAATAGACAGTGGCGTAACTCTTTTTAATGCATATTGGAGCGACTCTAACCAGGTCGGTACGAGTAGCCGTGCTTTTGCCCAGGTTGAGACTATTGAGAAGCTCAGAGGTGCTTTCGAAGAATTTGATGCCGCGGAGAAGAATATTTTGGCGCTGCAGGATCGCTTTGGCGCCGAATCGGACAAGTCTTATGCAGATGATAGTTGGAATAAATTCGTAGCAGATTGGGAAAAGCACTATAAAAGTCTGGATGAGGCCGGACAAAATATCCAGGCTTTAAGCGGAAGTCTGAACAATCCTCCATCGCTTGAAAATTTCTGGGGAACCGTTGCCACGGACACGCTCCAGGATGCAAACGACCACTATCAACTTTTACTTAGCGAGCTCAGAACAGACAAGGCGACAAAAAACGATTTCCTTGGACGAATGCGTACAAAGCTCGAAGCAGCTTATGGTGAAATATCAGGTAGATTGGTCAATAATGAGTTTGCAGAAGAGTTGAAATTGATTGACGCAAGATTCTATGCTCCGGTTCGGGAAGAAAACCGGCTGTACGAAGTGCGTTTCCAAATGTATTCGAAGTGCAATGAGCAATTTGTGGAAATCAAACCCTATGCCCTTAATGAGGTTCGGTTGGCAATCCAAAAAGTGAACGAAGGCGTTGAAGAGGCTCGCAATGGTATTAGCGGTCTATTAGCCTTTGGTCCCACTGTGTACCGTTTTAAGCAAGCAGCGGACATTTGCGGGCTTGCTCTTGAATTGCCTCGGCAAAGGAGTTTGTATTCTGTTGTCGAATCGAGCCTGCAGTCGGCTCCCAAGAGCATTAAAGAGGTTGGGGATTTCGTAGCAAAACAAGGGAAATGGGATTGGCCCGCCCTGATTCCCTCTGACATGATAAACCGCAGCTATGATCCGAAAGTTGCAGAAGATGTTCTTAGCGGCTGGAAGACTCTGAGAGATACGTTACAGCGTCTGCCTAACGAGACACGCCTTCAAAAAGAATTTATGGACGCTAACGAGGTTTATACGGAATATCCAAAGCTCTATTTCGAATACTGGCTCGGCTCGGTACCTGAATCTGTGGTTAGAAGGAGCGTTGAGCGGGATTCTGAGGATTTTAAGAGTTTGATTGTAAGAAATGTATTCGATGAGCTGATCGGCGGTCTTGGCGTGCTCCTTGAAAACGCTGTTACACCTCTAAGGCCGTATGTTCCGAAAGATGAACAGAGGATTAAGCTTTTTGATGCTAATTTGGACAAAGTCAGAGACAGCCGTAAATACGACAAGTTCTATAGTGAATGCAGGGCGGTACTCACAAACTGGAGAGGATTAGGTGATAATTTCACGGCCGGCAGGATGGAGCTGTTGAGGGTAACCCCTGCCGATTATCTTGAAGATTATGCACCTTTTGCTTACGAGTCGCCGGCTCAATTTGCGGATTTGTATTGGACCGAATTTACGATAAAATTGCTAAGCATGCTGTCCGGCAATGTACAGAATCAGGGTAAAGAAGGCTTTGATAATCTAAGAACACAGTTTGCAGGCAAGTTTCCTTTGGAACGAGACAGCAAGACTGACTTGACTCAAAAAGAACTTATTGAAGCCTGGTCATGTTTGAATAACGTTCGTTTGCAGGAGGTCTTTGCTCAGGGAACGATAGGGGGCGGTGCCAAGACGGGATCTGATAAAATAGACGAGCAATTTAATCGTCTCCGCGGGATGGTCCTGCCCGAACCTTATAAGCAGTGGTTCGAAGGAATTGAACAGGTATTTAAATCTCTACCTCAAGCTGAAGATCCGTATTATTGTAAAATAACCCTGTTGGGTCAGAACGAGCAGCGTAAAATTGTGGGACAGAACGAAAAGCTGCTGCTTGACTACCTGACAGAATTCAGGATAATTCAGGGAGATCAAAAGAGTGAACGATTTAATACTCGTTCGGGCGAAAATATAAGCGTTGGAATGTTTAAGTACCCTGGTTCGTCCCTGCAAATCGAATTTTACCAGTATCCTTCCGACACCGAAAAGCATACGAGTGTAGAGTTTATACAGCCCTGGGCTCCTTTGAGAATGCTTCATCAGTACCATGATGCAAGGAAAGAAGGATACGTTAAGCTTGAAGTTAAGAGCGAAAAGGACCTGGGTGGAGTGTTATTTCTGCAGCTTGAATTCTATAAAGACGTTGACGAAAAATATCCGGTCAGCTTTCCAGGTCCGGATCAATGGCCGTCATTGAAAGATAAGCGTTGATCTTACGGAGACATGTGTTTTGAGCGCTGCTTTTAAAAAGTTTTTCAAACGCTTTAATCCGAAGGGGCAGGATAATCCTTCTGAAGGGATCTTTGTAGCTGCGTTCGGTAAACATCCCGGCTGGGATGATCATATCGATGACATTGGTTTCGAGACGGATGTTTTCGTTACGGTAAAACGGATACTTTATATTCAGGGCATCGGCGGCAACATCGATTCAGGAAGCTGGGACAAGCTCAAAGAAGATCAGCTTATTGAAGAATTCAAGCATGTTTTTTTCTGGTATATAAATGGAAACCTGGTTGTAGGGCGCATGTGGTCTTCACAGGATGGCAAAGGCCGTAAAAGTTATCCTTTTGTGGCCTGCGTTCAATGTAGTAAATTGCCGATAAAGTGGATCTTCGAGAATGTTTTGCCTCGTTTAGAGAGGGTAGAAGCAACCTGTGCCGCGACTACTTCGGCAAACGATGTCCGGATGGCTATCCAAAGTGCCGGGCAGGAGCTTCGTCAATTAGCTCAGCAATGTGCCATCTCGCCATCCCCTGTGATTGCGTATCCGGATGCTGTCGCAAGGCTTGCCCGGCATCCGGAGATGGGGCCGAATCAAGAAGGCTTATTCCGTGTATTATATCATATCGAACGTGAAGTTGGACGGCATCGTGCTAATAGTGCCAGCACTATGGCCTTGAGGTCCACTTCACTTCGTATACCCACATCTCAGGACACCATGCTCGAAAGCATACTCCTATGGAACAGCTTTCTTTTTAATATGTTTGGCAAGAATACGCCGATACTCATTCTTATGCCGCAAAGGAACAACTGGACAGATATAATCATCGGTGATCCGACAGAATTACAACTGTATTGTCTGCGAGCATCCCTGAAAGTCATTCCCCTCACCAGCAGCATTCCATATAATATGGGTTCGGAATTTATCGATCAGGCTAATAAACTCATAAAGGATGCTCTCGGCGGCTGAATGGAGCAGCATTCCCTAACAGGTAGTTTTTGGCCAATCGGCACTCATTTTTGCTATGACATACAAAGTTAAGGGCCTTTATTGCACAATCCTGCCATTATAAGCGATGAACCGGGCGGCCAATACGGAATTTGGCTTTGTTTGGCTTTGTTTTTTCGTGCCCCACAGGGCGGTTTATTGTCATAATCCCCTTTCATATAAGAGTTTGCGCCGATTCGTGCCGCCGGCAAATTGGCTTTGTTTTTTCAAATTCCTATTAACCGCGGAGTTCGCGGAGAACGCAGAGGAAACAAAATCTCCCAGCCAGCTACACCAACGCGAGTTTTTACACATCAAAAACCTCCGCGCACTCAGCGATCTCGGCGGTAAAACAACCGAATTGGCTTTGTTTGGGTTTGTTTTCACCAAGTGTCCAATCCAATATATTTCTCGTATCCCCTTGTTATAATTGACTTTGCATTCATTATTGCCTTTGAACAATTGGGTTTGTTTTTTCAAACATACCCATTCAAATCGTTTAGGATTTATAGCTTAGTGCTTAGGATTTCCGGCCAAAGCCCGGTTTTGGTTCCATTCGACGCTGCTCAGGACAAGCTTGTTTTTTCAAATTAAGCTCAATTTTTCGTCGTTTTCTACTCTTTTTCACCTGTTTTTTTCATTATTTTGGCTTTTTTTTGCATTTTTGCCTCTGTTTTTTTCAAATTAACCACGAATTTACACGAATTAACACTGTTGTTTGAGCCACAGAGAAATAATATTGTCATCCCTGCGAAAGCAGGGACAATAGTAAATAATCAATAATCAATGACAAAGCCTTTTTAATTCTTTGATTTCTCAATTCTCAATTCACCCTTCTGTCTTCTGTCTTCTGTCTTCTGTCTTCTATATGTTATCTATTATACGAACAATAACACGGATTGTCATCAGAATTCCAAAAAAAATCTCCATGATACGGCGTCCATTATTCGTAGTGCGTGCTGCGTTGTGCGCATTGCGTACGGCATAAGAATCTCCAAATAGGTAGGGTGGAGGCTTGCCCCACCAAAAAGCTGATAAACGAGGATTTCAATTCACCACGAAGGGCACCGAGAACCACGAAGAAAAACAATAATCAATTATAATAGTCATTAGTCGATAGAAAATAGTCAATTGCATACCCTTTTTACTTGATTGTATGCATAAAGCATCTATAATTGAATATAGCAGATTTAGTAGCTCTGAAGCGGCAACGTCGTAGTTTATGCTTTCTTACTTTATGCAAAGAAGCTTGGGATGTTATTCCGAAACCATATAGATATTGTTAGCCATAATACACATACATTAGGGATAGTATGTCATACGCAATACAAAGTATAGATAGTATTGAACAGAATAAGCTTTATAGTGATGACACAGGAATTCATGATTGGTATAGGTTTGTTTTGTCTTACCCCCCCCATTTAGTACGCGATTATATTAATAAATTCCAACTAAATAGTGAGCATACTATTCTTGATCCCTTTTGTGGGACAGGAACAACATTGATTGAATGCAAAAAACATGGTATCCCATCAATCGGAATTGATGCTAATCCTGTTGTTCAAATGGTTGCAAGAACCAAAGTTGACTGGAATATTGATTGCAATGATTTATTGGCACATTCTCTACTTGTAGCTAAAGAAGTAGAAAACCGATTAAAAAAATATGGGAAAAAATTAAAAGTTCTTGATACAGAAAAAGAAAAGCTAATTATCAAAAATTCTATTAGCCCTATTCCACTTCACAAATCATTGGTTTTTTTAGAAGTTCTAAATGAGAAGGCTGATAGACGGTTTTATGATATTGAACGAACTGCTTTTGCCAAACAACTTGTTTGTTCATATAGCAACTTGCATTTTGGTCCGGAAGTTGGAACTGGCCGCAAGAAGAAAAAAGATGCTGAAGTAGTGGAACTCTGGTTAAAACAAATTTATAAAATTGCAGCAGATCTAAAAGAGTACGCTTCAGAAAAAAATGTTCCTTCTGAAGTATATTTAGGTGATTCAAGATCAATCAGCACTTTATTAAATAAACAATCTATAGATGCTGTAATCACATCTCCACCATATCCAAACGAAAAAGACTATACAAGAACAACTAGGCTTGAATCGGTTTTGCTTAACTTTATTACTGCTAAATCAGATTTGCGTGAGAACAAAGAAACCTTGCTACGCTCCAATACGAGAAATATATACAAAGGAGATGACGATGAGAAATGGATTGTTAAGCATAAGCATATTATGGACTTAGCTAATTCTATTGAAGCTAAACGCATTGAATTAGGAAAAACATCAGGATTCGAACGCCTTTACCATAAGGTCGTTAAAAATTATTTTGGAGGTATGGCTCGTCATTTAGAAGAATTGAAGCCAGCACTTCGAATAGGAGCACAATTAGCATATGTAGTTGGCGAACAAGCTTCCTATTTTCAAATACCCATCCAGACAGGTAAAATATTATCAGATATTGCCGTTGAAATCGGTTACGAATTAGTAAGAATTGATCTTTTTAGGACTAGATTATCGACAGCAACAAAAGCTCAATTGAGAGAAGAAGTCGTATTACTTAGGTGGGAAGGATAAGCATGGCAAAAAATGACGGAAATAGATATTCTCAGTTGATAGAAGATATCTTCTTTCAAAAGTATAAAGAAGGAGATAATAGGGTTGATTTCCAACGAGTTGATCTGGAAAAAACTGCCAAAAAAATAGGGATTAAACTACCAAAAAATTTAGGTGACGTGATCTATTCATTCAAATTTAGATCACTCCTACCAAGTTCTATTATAAAGAAAGCTTCATATAATAAGGAATGGGTAATTAAAAATGTTGGGCGGGCGCAGTATGCTTTTATACAAGTAACAGAAGCGAGAATTTTGCCAGATAAAATGATGTTGGTTACAAAGATACCTGACGCCACTCCTAGCATTGCAGAAAAATATGCATTCGATGATGAACAAGCGCTCCTAACTAAGCTTAGATATAATCGCCTATTAGATATTTTTACGGGTGCTGCATGCTATTCACTACAAAATCATTTTAGGACAACAGTACCAGGAATAGGACAAGTTGAGACGGACGAAATATATGTCGGAATTGACAAGATGGGTAGGCAATTTGTTTTTCCTATACAAGCAAAAGGGGGAGGCGATGAAATAGCTGTTGTTCAAATTGAACAAGATATTCGCTTATGTGAACATAAGTATCCGGAATTGATTTGTAGAGCTATAGCTGCCCAATTTATTGATTCTAATAAAATTTCTTTATTTGAATTTGTTATGAAGAATGGTGAGATTAAGAAGGTTACTGAACGTCTTTATGAACTGGTTTTATCAACGGATATTACCGATGAAGAACTAGCACAGTATAACCAGCTAACTTGACGTTATACGGTGCTTTTTTCAATGATTTTAGATATTGGATGAATCGGGGGACATTTTACTTATTTCTGAGAATAGAACGGTCACTTTTTTTATTAGTAGAAATAGGGACAGCCACCTATTAACGATAGCAAAAACTGGTGACTATCCCTAATAAAAGACGCATGAGTATATATTTACTCCAACATCGTGGTCTCGTCCTGAAGAGGGGCACAGTGCTCTCAAAGTTTCCAGCAATGGTAACAGCCACTTTGACATTTGCACCCGAAGATGCATTCGGAGTTCACACTGTTGGCGTCAGAACCACAGCACCCAAAGACCGACCAGCTGGCGTTGTATGGAATGCCAATGAAGGTACGGTGCAATGGGAGGTCGAACTTATAGACAGGGTGAACATGACCTTTAACCGAGGGAATTTCAAAGCATCACTTGATGGAAACAATTTGATACTAACTTTTAATACTCCATCATTGGATCATACTAGTGATATTATCGCTTCCGCAAACCATTTTCTTCCAGCTCTCCTGACCTTTCACCTGAAAGTATTCGTTTGGATCACGAAATTTGAAGTGAATATTGGGGAAGCTAATTTCAATTTCGAGATCCCGCGATACAACGCTAGCATTACAGTCGCTACGAAGGAATACAATACAAATCAAATAATAACTACACTTGATGAATGGCTTGGAGCGGATAAGCAGTACTTAAGAATCCTATTGGCGCTTTACTACTATCGTCATGCAAAACGACTTGCTAATATGGAACCTAACCGTGAATCTATGGTTGCGGAAGTACTCCTCAATCTGACCAAAGCTGTAGAGATCATCTTCTCTAGCAACCGAGAATGCCTTCGAGATAGAGCCCGAAAATGGGGTTTTTCAGAGATTTTTATAGAAAAAAGGATCATACCATTGTTCTTAATTAGAAATGAGTTGGACATAGCTCATGTCACAACATCACCATTGGATATTGATCAAAGGCAGGTTATAATTAATTTTACTAGTGCTGCTATTCTGACAGTCCATGAGTTGATTGAGAGACTATCCAAGTTGGTAAAAGAGAAAGAAATCAAATTGCAACCGCCATCGCCGCATGTGGAGGCAGACAAAAAGAAACTGCTTCAAACTATTGCTCAATACCTCAATTTAGCTCCCGAGGATCTATAAAGTAACATGAAATCGGAGTCTTGCAATAGTAACAGCCCGATGCAGTAGGACACCGCTAAGCGGCGTCTTTGATTTTTTGCTATAGGGAAAACTAGGGACAGCCCTTTTCATTGATTATTTACTATTTTCTATTTATTATTGGCAAAAATCAGAGGGGTAGGGCATAGAGGGCATAGGGGCCAGCCCTTAAAATATAAATAATGATTGACTGCCTTCCTGTTTGCAGAGTCAATCGGGGGACACCTTACATATTTCACCCTCTCATTGAAGGGAATTAGCAAATCAGGAATCAAAGGTATGTGGTAGATTTTTCGAGGAATTGTGCTTGCTAAAGCTGCGGGATAAAATGCTCTTTCGTGTTGATTTGAAAGACAACCCGCCGAGTGAATCGGCGGGCTAAATATTTTGAATTGTTGAGATTTTTGTGCATCGAATAAACCGCGAGATACGAGTCACGAATCACGCTGTGGAGCTTTGGGATGTAGACATCGGCTGGAATTAAGTATAGTATCTTCGGAATTAAGGAGTGCTTAAGTGAAGTGTATATGGAAGATCCCAGTTAAAGCGTTGCCGGTAATACTATTGTTTGCTTTTAGTATTGGTAGTGCCAGGTCATCTGATTCAAATAATGTGACAGCCCGGCAGGATCGGACCAAACTGAAGGTTATGATAGATCCACGGGTAGAGCTCATGAGCGTTATATTTCACTTAGCTGGTAATCCGGAGTACAACAAGTGCAAGTCGAAGCCATATATGGGGAACCTCAACGAACACTTCGCCGGGCATCGCAACCATCCGGCAGTGAAAATGGCAAAAAAACTGCGTAAGACTCGCGGGGTCAGCTTTGATGCGGTAATGGGCATGGCTATGCACATCGAGGACATTAATAGCTGTGGCGAGATAGTACCTTTCGAGCCGAGGCCGGACACGCTTGACGGCAGGTGGCGGATCGATGAGGCCCGTGAATTTCTTGACAATTGTCGTAACTTTGTGAAAGAAACTGATTTCAAGGCGTTTCTCGCGAAAAACCAATCGCAATATGATACAGCCGTGGCAAGGCTTCAGCAACTTATTGACACAGAGGCGAACCTGGCATGGTTTGATGAGTTTTTCGGCCCGAGAGATGATGTGGACTTCAACCTTGTAATATCGATACTTAACGGGCCGGGCAGTTACGGCTGCCGGGTGAGGCTCGAAGGGCGAACGAAAATATACAGCGTGCTCGGCGCATGGCGGATCGACTGGCTCGGCTGGGGCAATCCCACGTTCAATCCTAATGTCGTAGGTACGGTTGTGCACGAGTTTGGCCATTCCTATTGCAATCCGCTCGTTGATAAATATATGAAAGACTTCAGGTCTTTTGGCGAGAAATATTTTCCGCGAGTCGAAAAACAGATGAAAGGCCAGGCGTATGGAAGTTGGCAGACCATGATGCGAGAGTCACTGGTAAGGGCGTGTGAAGTGCGTTACGCGATGGCTAACGACGGCAGGGAACAGGCAGAGCGGAGTGCGAATTATCATATCAGCCGCGGATTCCACTGGACGAAAGAGCTTTCAGAATTGCTCGGCCAATATGAAAAGCAGCGGGACAAGTATCAAGCACTCGATGCTTTTATGCCGGAGATTGTAAAGTTGTTCCAGAATTATGACGGTCCACCGGAAAAATAAGAAACAGAAATCCGCCGAAGAGTTCCTTGAACTTTTCCGGGGGAAATTAGGGTACGGTACAATTTTGTACTCGTTAAAACATCAGATTTCTGTGCCGATGTTCACAGGGGCCTTGCTGCTGTTATCTTTAAGACGGAATAGGGCTTGATAGTAATCAGCATTTTGCCGTTTTCAATTTTACCTGCTGTGATTACGGGTTTTATCGCTTCGGGCTTTTCAAGTGTATTCGTCGCCCAGGGCACATCAGCGGAAAGCGTTTGTATTTGCGCCCGGCCGGTTAAGGTAGAATCTTTTATGATTATTTCCAGGTCGATGGGGCCGGATGTTCCTGTGTGCACGACCGAGATAAGCAGGTTTCCATCGGGGGCCTGTGCTGCCAGTGCGTCGATCATCTGATACGAACAGGTGGAGGTTGCATTCTTTAGGTCGGGCAGGACCAAAGGAGCTGCTTCTTTTGAGCAGGTCAGCTCGGTTTTGACCGGCACGGCATCGGCAAAGGCGGCGAACATCGCTTGAGCGTAATGGCACGGATTGGCATAAACCCGCTCGCGGGTCTTTCGTAATCCTCCACCATGATTGACGGTGGCCGAATGAGTGACCATCTCGACAAATGGGGCCAGCCGTACCGATGAATGATAAATCAGAACATTATACAATGCCTCGGCTTGGGTCGCCGGACTTACGAGCCTGTCATGTGAAAGCCGCCTGGGAGCATCGGCCGAAGACGGTCGACCGATACGCGCGAACATCTGCAGCTCCGTAACCGCCAGCCGGGGGTTGCTTATGCCGGCGTTTTTCATGTCCCTTTCGAGGGCGGCCCATTTCTGTTCGAGCACTTTCGGCACCGCCATGAAATCCCTGAACACATCCAGCGGATCGGTATCGGCGGGGACCTGGCCGCCGACGAGAGGATGGTCGGTAGTGATTCGTAATATATCACTCGCCCCGGCGATGAGAGTGTCGTTCCATTTCTTGCCCCACATGACGGGGGCCCCGCACGCATAAATGGTAATGTCGGGATCGACTTCGAGCAGTCCTAAGGACTCCTTACGGAGGGCTTTTACAAACTGGCGATACCGGTCCACATAACCTTCGGCGGTGGTCCAGTGGTACTGCCATTTTCCCCACAATTCGTTTCCGATTTCCCAGTGTTTGATGTTGTAAGGTTGCGGGTGGCCGTTTGCTGCTCGTAGCTTGCCCATCGGGGTATCGACGCTGCCATTACAATATTCAAGCCATAGGGCTGCCTCCGAAACTGTACCGTTGCCGGCGTTGAGACAAATCATCGGCTCGCATTCGACCGCCCGGCAAAAGGCAATGAACTCATCGGTTCCGAAGAAATTATTTTCCTGCTGGCCCCAGGCGTAGTTTGGCAGAGTCGGGCGTTTTTCAATGGGGCCGATACCGTCCCGCCAGTGATAGCTGCTTACGAAGTTGCCGCCCGGCCAGCGGAGAATCGGCAGGCGGGATTCTCTTAAAAAGCGAATGACATCCGGATCGGCGCCATTAATGTGATCCGCAGGCCGTAATAAAATCCGTTCTATTACGAACTGTCCGGGCTTATCTGCAACGACGGCAAATTTGTATGCCTTGTCTTCAGGCAGATTATCGGGAATCATGAGACGCCCTTCGAGCTTTTGCCAGTTTGCAGTGACTCCCGAAATGGTTTTCTCGGTACAAACTTCCGTGCCGTCCGGCCCATAGAAAGCTACCTTCAGCGTATCGATATCCGGCGAACGAACCCACATTTCGAATTCGTATTCCCTGATTCGATGCAAAGGCAGCCACGTCCATTGTGCGATGCCCTGACCCGCAGCATGAGCATGAACGCGTTGTGCACGTCCTCCATTAGGTCCTGTATCCGGGCTGGCTTCGACGGGGCCGAGTTTCGTCCAGAAACATGCCATCGCCTCATTGCGAGATTTAATCAGTGCATCAATTTCGAAGTCCGGCCAGCCCCAGCGGCCGGCACTGTTTCGGATGTTGTTTTCGATTTGCTTGCGGTCAAAATGAAATGTTGCTACGCCATCCGGCGACATTTGATTTGTCCGGAACGGGTAATCTGAAAAGGTCGGATTCCGGAGGATTTGAGCATCCATGCCGTTCGTGATATTGAAATAAAGATGCTCGCAGAATTTCCCGGTAATGTTGCGAGGAATGGGATGTTTGGATTTTTCCGCGGTGTAAATAGTCAGTGAGGCTTTTTCATTCGCCCGGCAGACCCCAAGGCAGATTAGTAAAATCAAAATACCAAAATGTAACACTTTTGAATTTGCGATTTTTTGTTTCATGGCTGATTCCGTACAATCCAAATAATATCTTCAGCGGTTAATTGACAATGAAGTATCATAACCATATCCTCTGCAATTTCAAGCTTGACTGCGACAATCGTAATCTGTTATACTACATCAGTGATATTATTCGAGTGAGAATCGTTATTATCCAAAAAAACGGGGGGCGGAGGTCGGACAATGTTTGAGGCCGGAAACTCACGAACCTTTCGAGCGGTGCTCTTATTTCTAATCCCGGCAGTGCTATGTTCGCTTGCCTATAGCAAGGTCATCTACGTTGATGACGATGCCGTCGGAGCCAATGACGGCTCAAGCTGGGTAGATGCCTACGTTTATCTGCAGGATGCCCTGGCCGATGCGAATTCAGCCGAAAAGCCAGTCGAAATCCGCGTAGCACAGGGCATTTATATACCGGACCAGGGTGCGAATCAGACACCGGGCGATCGCGAGGCTACATTTCAGCTACTAAATGAGACAATTATCAAAGGTGGCTATGCAGGCTTTGGTGAACCGGATCCAAATGACCGAGATGTTGATGTATATGAAACCATACTCTCCGGTGATCTGGCCGGTAATGATATAAGCTGGAATGAACTGTTGGAAATAAGGGACCTCAGGAATTACAACTTTAACACTTCTACTTTTGACGAGCCTAATCGAGAGGACAACATATATCACGTAGTAATCGGAAGTGGCACAGATGTAACGGCGGTGCTAAATGGTTTCACGATTACCGGTGGATGTGCTGCTGGTTTCGAGTACAGTGGTGGCGGGATGTATAACAATGCCGGCAGCCAGACCATAGTAGATTGCACATTCACACGGAACTTGGCTTATTATTCTGGCGGTGGGATTTACTGTAAGAATAATAGTGATCCAACTCTAACAAATTGTATTGTCTCAAAAAATTGGGCGTTATATGGCGGCGGGATGGACAATGAAGACAGTAATCCGTTACTAACCAACTGTACATTCACTGAAAATTTTTCCGAAGTTCATTCTGGAGCAATCGTCGAGATTGGTTACAGCACCTGTGGTGGAATGCACAATTCTTACAGCAATCCGACGCTAACTGATTGTACGTTCAGTGAGAATTCGGCCAGCTGGTTGTCCGGTGAATCGGCAGGAGGAATGTTCAATTACCAGAGTAATCCGAGCATGGCCAATTGCATCTTCACTAGGAACGCTGGAAGTCGTGGCAGTGGAATGCATAACGAGGGAAGTAATCCTGTTCTCACAAATTGTGTTTTCATTAGAAACTTGAAAACAAAGTACGGTACTGAAGGCGGTGCCATCTTTAATGATTCGATTTTTTACCTTGATCGTAGCTGGACTCCACACTTAATTGACAGCAATCCGATTCTTACGAATTGCATTTTCATAGGGAACTTAGCGGAGGATGGAGCAGGGATTTACAATTTAGGAAGCAGTAGTATGATCCTTAGCAATTGTATCTTCAGCAGCAACAAAGCCATATCTTCGGGTGGCGGGATTTACAACCGCGGTGGTAGAGCTATTTTAACGAACTGTACATTTGTTCAAAACTCGGCACAAAATGGAAATGCTTTGGTTTGTGATGAATATTATTTTCCACATTACAGTTTTCCAGATAGCAATGTTGAGTTAATCAACTGTATCCTTTGGGATGGTGGTAATGAGATATGGAACAACGATAATTCAATTGTCAACATAAGCTATAGCGACATCCAAGGTGGCCATGCGGGTATTTTCGATCCGTGTGAAGCCATCGTATGGGGTGAAGGGAATATCGATGTCGATCCGGAATTTGTGCGGGCGGGATACTGGACTGAGCCGAGTCCTCGCCAGCCGACGGAACGGACGTGGATCGAGGGCGACTACCATCTGAAATCCGAGGTGGGGCGGTGGGACCCTGTCAGCGAGAGCTGGATTATAGATAATGTCACGAGTCCGTGTATCGACGCCGGTGATCCGAATAGTCCGGTTGTCGACGAGCCTGATCCTAACGGCGGCAGAATCAATATGGGTGCTTACGGCGGCACGACTGAGGCCAGCAAGTCGCCCGGTTACTCATGGTGGTTCGAAACAACGCAGGGACCGGTTCTCGCCCGAGGGCTTGGAATTGTTCTGCCGCATGAGCATATCTTTACCGATCTTCGCGGGCCGACCACGCCCGGGTACGGACAAGCAGATGCGGCGGATGTTGTGCGGGTCATGGCACCGCTGCTTGCCAATGCTCGCGATAAGGGCGTCGGCGTTTTGATCGAGTGCAGCAGTATCGGCGTGGGTCGAAACGTCTCTATTATCGCTCAGGTGGCCGAGGCTTCGGGCTTGCCAGTAGTGGTGCCGACGGGCGTTTACGGCCGGGCGAATTTTGCGCCGCCGGAGCATCGGAACATGACCGAGGATGAATTGACGACGCTTTTTATTAGCGAGATTCGGGACGGCATCGAGGGCACAGATATCAAGGCAGGCTTTATCAAAATCGCGACCGACGAAAGCCCAATGAACGCTCTGTTAGAAAAAATCCTTCGAGCGGCCGGACGTGCGGCGAGTGAAACCGGTGCCGCGATAGCCAGCCACACGCCGACAGGAAGCAACGCCGTTCGGCAGGTCGATATCCTCGATTCCATCGATCCGGCGATAAGATTCATCTGGGTTCATGCCCAGAATGAGAACAATCGAAACCTGCACCTTCAGTTGGCTGCCCGCGGTGTGTATATTGAATTCGATTCCTTAGGCTGGAATCCGGGGCAGGACTCGACGTACATTTCCGCCATTAAAAACCTGCTCGCCGCAGGCTATGGCGACCGCATCCTGCTCTCACACGATGCCGGATGGTATCAGCCCGGCTCAGCCAACGGCGGAACGCAGAAGCCCTTTACCTACCTGATCGACACTTTTATATCGAAGCTAAGGGACGCCGGCGTGGACGAGGCGACTATTCGTATGATTACACAGACGAATCCGTTTCGTGCCTTTGGCTTTAAGTCAGGCGAATGAGACTGCTGAACGACTAAGACGAGAGTATTTTTAAAGGATATGTCTCACGTTCCCAGAGCGGTGAGCTGATCGAGCAAATGCTGATAGGCGAACACCATCAGGTACATAAGAAGGATCGTGACACCAAGAACGATCACGGTGATAATCGCCCTGGTCAGGATTTTGAACCGCGGATTAATCCAGACCAGCGGAAGCGCCATCGGCCCGAGGAACAGCAGTGCAAGAACAACGGTTCCGGGAGCGAAGTACCACTTTTTAGGTCGAGGCTTTCGTACTTCCCGACCGGTTCCATCGAGAAACTCGCCGCAGTACCGGCACTTGATGGCCTCGGCCTGAATCTGCTCGGCACAAAAAGGACATTTCTTCATATCGGCCGTATCTTCCACGATGGGCTCATTCTGCTCCGGTACTGCCTGTTCTGCACAATCGTATGCGGCTAAATCTGTTTCCATAATAATAGTTATCGGTTCTTTAGCAAGGCTTCTTTAGGAGCAAAGAAACACATTCCGCGCCGGTTATTGATCTCGACCGATGCAGTAGAGATGTTTCTCCGACCGGATAAAAATATTCCGCTTCGATATGGCTGGGCTTGCTTTGCAATTTTCGTTAAGCTCGTTCCTGGCGAGCACGTTGAATTCGGTTCCATCCGAGATTACCGTTGTGGTTCCTTTTTCCGAGAGAAAATAGATTTTTCCGTCCGCCCAGACCGGCGAAGCCGAATACCTGTCACCAAGTCGTTCTCGCCAGATGACTTCGCCGGTTGCCGCCCTGAGACACTTTGCGACTCCTGCCTCGGTCACCAAATAGAGGTATGGCTTGACGTAGAGCATCGACGGTATCTTCGGTACGTCCTCAGCGGACTCCCACGCTATGTGCGTTGTGGTAACATCGCCTTTGCCGCCGGCGCGGACCACGCGGATCGCCGAGTCTCCGAATCCGGACGCCGTAAAAATCAAGCCCTCGCCAACGACGACCGAAGGGACTACACCTTCGCCCGGGCTCGATACCGTCCAGATTCTTTCGCCGGTGGCCGGGTCGAAGCCCTGAATGGCGTCACCGGCCGAACTGATAAGCTGATCTTTGCCGTTGATGCTGAGAATTTGCGGGCTGACGTGAGCGATCCGCGACAGGCCTCGTTTGCCTTCCCAGCGGACCTTGCCCGTATTTTTGTCGAGAGCGAGAATCACTGCCTTGTCCCAGGGCTTCTGCCAGCCGAGCTTCGGATCCGCCCCGGAGCTGCTCGGATCGAAAGCGACGATCAGAAGCTCCATATACAGGATAGGCGAGACGCCCAGTCCATGCTCGCTGTAATACTCGAAGTCACGGTTCGTCCATATAGTTTCGCCTTTCATCGAGACCGCCGCAATGCTGCCGTCGAAGGCCACTACGTAGACGTTTATACCGTCGGTAACCGGCGTGGAGGATGCATACGAGTTGAGCTTTTGTTTTCGTCCCGTTTTTTGCTGGAATACCTGCCTGTCCCAGAGGACGGAGCCGGTCTTTCTATCGAGGCAAAGCAGACGATATGAGACGCCTTCGTCGGTTGCTGTGGTCATAAAGACGCGATCATCGAAGACGATGGGGCTCGACCAGCCCTCGCCGGGGATAGCTGTCTTCCAGATAATGTTCGATGTCTCGCTCCATTGCGTGGGCAGGTCCTTCTCGTTAGAGATTCCCTGCCTTCCCGGCCCTCGAAAGCCCGGCCAGTTCTCTGCCATTAATGTTTGAGGTCCAACCGCGAAAAATGCTGTTAACCAGAATAGCATAAAGAAAGCTTTGTGATATGTCGCTCTCATCTTTACTGAATTCCTCCAAATACGGCCGTACAAAAGACCACTATAGTTTCCAATATATCACCATACTAACGACCCATCCCGGAAAATACAATCTCTTGTTTTCTTTGTGCCTGGTGCGCCAATTTAAATCGACCAAATGTCGATTGTAAAAATTATGCAGTGTTGTTACGATATTGCCTATCGTGTATCCCGCCCATGCGGGCTCTTATGCAAGGGGTAATAGTCAACCGGTTTAAGGGAGGCTGCCATGAAGATATCGAAAGTTATTCCATCGTGCATGTAATTCATTGCGCCGGCTTCGGCGATGATGGCCTCGCCCGGATCCAGATCGGGCATTGCTACCTTTATTGTAAATCCTTTTTACCTTTTTTGCCTGCTAATCGAAGATTTTATTGCGAGTTGAGTGGAACTAGATCACATTTATTATCCCACTCGTATAAATGCTTTTTTCGCGTCTCGATTAACGCTCGGATAAGCCGCACATTTATTTTTTCAGGCTCCGTTCCACTTACTATTTGTTCAACGAAGCGCATCAGCATTTCACGTTCAATATGCAGGTCATAATACTCTATTGCTTGCCGAATAATCGTCTTGAGCTCTTCATTCGATTTCCACGGCTTTTCAATGAATCTGAAAATTTCTCCATGGTTGATCGCCGCCAGCAGCGTATCTGTGTCAGCACACCCCGAGAGGATCATCCTGATGATGTGAGGATACTCCTTTTTGACAGTCCTAAGAAGCTCAAGTCCGTCCATTTTCGGCATACGCATGTCGGTTACGATGACTTGCACCTGGCTCTGCTCGAGGATTTCAAGCGCCTCTTTCCCACTATTGGCAAAGAGGATTTCATACGGCTCATCAAGAAGGCCTCGTTTTAGAGATGCCAGTACCTTTTCCTCATCATCCACAAATAATACTGTTCTTTTATCCATCGCTCATTATCTCCTGTTCGTTATTTTCTTTCGAGCCAGTCGGAAGCTTCATTGTGAATTTCGAGCCCTCACCAACAGTGCTCTCGACGAAGAACTCACCACGGTGCTTGTTCACAACAATATCGTACGAGACACTGAGTCCCAGGCCTGTGCCCTTGCCGGCAGGCTTAGTTGTAAAAAATGGGTCGAAAACCTTCGATAGGTTGTCAGGGGGAATCCCCGGGCCATCGTCGGCGATCTCACAGACCACCTTATCATCGGACGCATATGTCCTGATTGTGATAGCTCCCGTATCCTCTCTTTCCTGAGATTTGATTGCCTGGGCTGCATTCATGAGGACATTGAGGAATACTTGGTTTATCTGGCCGGAGTGGCAGAAGACCGGAGGCACTTCGGAAAACTCAGTCCTGATATCAGCATTATATTTGATTTCATTTTTCGCGACAACAAGGGTGGCCTCAATACCCTTATTGATGTTGTATTCGTTACAGCTTCCCGGCTGGTCAATTCTTGAGAAGTCCCTTAAGTTCTGGACGATGCTGGTGACCCTTTCCAGGCCTTCCCTCGAATCATCGAACAATCCTCGGATATCTTCGAGAATAAAGTCAATTTGCAGATCGTCCCGGAATTGGCCTATACCTTCTATCTTGTTTCGTAGTTCTGTTTTCCCCAGAGTTTCAATTTGTCCAATGAGTTCGTCGTATGTTATGAGCAAATCCCGGATTTTTTTCACATAATTTTCCAGCGTCTGGAAATTGCTGGCGACGAAGCCCACGGGGGTGTTCATCTCGTGTGCGACACCTGCGGCGAGCTGGCCGATGGAAGCCAGTTTCTCATTTTGCACCAGTTGACAATGCATATCTTTCAGTTCCCTGTTAGACTGTTCGAGTTGTTCACAGGCGGTTTTTATGGCATTCTCCGTCCGCTTGCGATCCGTAATATCCCAGAAGATACCTAACAGACCGGCAATATTGCCCTCTTCATCTTTAACAGGCGTTTTGACCGTATTGATAATTATTTCCTCCCCGTTATGAACAAACTTCTCTTCGATACTTTCTGTTTTTTCCAATCCAATAATTCTTTTATCGTCTGTTCTGTACTTCTCAGCCAGTTCCTTTGGGAAAAAATCGTAGTCCGTTTTCCCGACAATGTCCGATGATTTAATCTTTAAGGTCTCAGCATAACTCTCATTACACGATACGTACACTGAGTTTAGGTCTTTAATAAAGACCTTTTGAGGAATATTATCGACAAGTGTTCTATACTTGGTCTCACTTTTCAACAACGATTCCAGCGTCTGCTTATATTCAGTAATGTCCCGCACTGTTGCCTGCAGCAATTCTCTGCCTTCCAGGTCAACCCGGGTCAGCAGTACAGTAGCATGGAATTCCTTCCCATCCGCTTTCATATGCTGCCACTCGAAGAAATTGCTGCCTTCCTTCATCGCCTTTTCTATCATATCTTTGGCTTTTTCGGAGGAAAGTTGTCCATCAGGCTGATATTCCGGAGATACGTCCCAGAGCCCCTTGGTTATAAACTCTTCTTCGTTCCGGGCTCCAAACAACTCAAGGGTCGATTGATTTCCGGCAATAAACTTCCACGTCGGAGGGGCAATCATCATAATTGCGTCCCGCGAGGATTCATAAAGAGCCTTATGCCTTGCTTCGCTCTCCCGCAGTGCTTTCTCCGCCTTTTTGCGATTGGTGATGTCATAAAGTATTCCTTGAGTTCCGTTGATGTGACCGTGAATGTCCATAGTAAAAGTGGAAAGGACAGAGACATATATCTCCTTGCCTTTGGACGTTTTGAGGGCTAACTCCTCGATTTCAACATTCCCTTTCATTAGTTCTCTTAAACACCAGGTTCTCTCTTCCTGGTTGCCCCAAAACTTCTCCGGCAAAAAAGGTTCGTTAATCAATTCTGCGGGGTCAGAAATCTCTAATAGTTTCATAAATGCCGGATTAACATAGGTTATCTTTCCATCTGAGTCGAGAGCATAGATGTTGCTTTTAGAATGTCCCAGCAACTGAGAGTCTTCTTCTATTTCCTCTTGCAGTTTCTTTTTCGCTGCTCTCAAGATGTCTGTTTGAGTTACAATCCCACACAACTGCCCATTGTCCATAACAACCAGCCTGTGGACATGCATCTCATCCATAGTCTTGTAGGCGCTGAAGACGGAATGATGGGGGGGTATCGTCGCCACTGGAGAAGACATTACCTCTTCTACCTTGATATGAGCAGGATCCTTTTGAGGTGTGATAACTTTTTTGAGAATATCTCTTTCTGTAATAATACCCTGTATCTCATCTCCATCCAGAGCTACGGCACACGAG
>JBARRE010000255.1:0-6591 GCA_049644065.1 Sedimentisphaerales bacterium
CCACCGCCGGATTGTCAAGAACCGCCTGCGGATGCGCCGCTACTGTCAAAAGCGGGCTGGCAAAGATAGCCAGACTTGCTATCTGATGCGTCCACGTTGTGTCCTGACGGCGATCGCCAAAGTGCATAGTAGTGTAATCGGCATGGCCGGCAAGATAACGGGCGAACGGCAGGATTGTTTCGTGCCGGGCACGCTCGCGCAACGAGCTGCTTTCCATGCCGCGTACCGCCTCGCGAACCACTTCATTGGGCCAGGTGCGGGCCCGGCCGGTCGGCTTGTTCGCCCCGTGAAAATTTATGACCATCTGATTTTCGGCGGATTTCTTGAGCAGGGCCTCGTAATGGTCGATGACTTCTTTGGCTTCGTGATCGAGAAAGTCAATCTTAGTGCCGGCGACTCCGAGGCTGTGCAATCTCTTGAAGAACTCCTCTCGCTGCTCCGGCGTGCCCAGTTGGTTGCTGTGCTTCCAGAACAATAAACGAACGCCCTGCTGCTTGGAATATTCCACGATTTCCTTGATCTGCTCGTCACTCCATCTGCTCCAGAAGCCTTCGAGGATATGATATTCGTAGCCCAACTGACCGGCCATTCTGGAAAACTCCTTCATACCTTCGAACGAGCGGTCACCGTCGTCAAGGTATCGCCATACAGCCCGCCCGGGTTTGACCCAAGCCGTCTTGATACCGTTGGGGAAGTATTTCGGGTCGGGTGGCGGACACAGGTTGGAGATAATTGTGCTGTTGACCAACGTGTTTAAGTCCCGACCTACCATTACAACGCGCCAGGGTGTCGTGATCGCCCCGCTGACCGGCGCCGGTTTGCCCAAACGCCTTGCTTGCTCGCGCCCATAGCGCAGCTCGTAGGGATAGTTCAGCGGCTGGCGATGTCCGAGCCCTGTTACCAAGCCCCGACGGCCATCGGCCTCCAGGGCCATTCCGGCGTAATTGACCAGGTTGGCCTCGGTAATCGAACCGTAGCCGGCCTCGCCCGGCAGCTTGAATGTCACGGGCGGCCCGGCCCATTGTCCCGCCGGCACGTCGGAAATGTCGTTCTTCTTGTACGCAGCTTCGTAATGCCCACCCAAGTCGTGGTACCAGACCATCGAACCGACCGGGACGATGAAAGTCGTATACTCATCCGGCACGCGAGAGACGCCTTCATCGCCGAAGATGACGTGACGAAATGCCGCACCGTCGTTAAAGACCCGGACTTCCAGCACATAGTCGGTGAAAGACAAATCGTGCTGCAGCGAGATTTTCGCTCCGTTGCATTGATTGACCGCCGTATTATGGGCGCCGTGCCAGGGATAGGTCTCGTCGATTTTATAGCGTTCCACATTTCCGAAAACGACGCCGGTTGAGAGATCATAACCATCCAGATTCATAACGATTGTGGACGGGTCGATTACCACCGTGCTTCCCAGCGTCACCGTGAAACTCAGACGCTCGGCGTTAGGCAGGATTGTCAGCTTAACGTTCCCGTCCGGACTGGCAATATGAACATCCTCCATTCGCACCCGCTGTGAACGCCTTGTCCTTTGGCTCTGTCCTGCCAAACTTGCCTCCACGAGACATAGCGCGAGGGCGAGCCTAATGATTGCATATTTCTTGATTTCTGATTGCATTACGCTCTTGTCCTTTCCGTAAAATTGGGCCAGAGTTTCTCGATTTAGACAGTCTAACATAAATCCTTGTGATTTCAACAAGTTCGAGTACAATCCAAGATGGTCGAAATGTCCACATGAGTTGTCGCATTGTAAGGGGAGCCCAAGATGGCAAGACTATCCATGAGTGTGCAAGACAATCGAAAAGCCAACACTCCAAAATCATGGTCCGGTATAGCCTGTGATGACACGATCCGCTTTTCGGGATGCCTTCATCTTATGCTTCTGGCCACCATACTCGGCTTTGCGCTACCCCTTAGTGTCAGAGGCAATGCCGGGGCCTCAGAAGAAGCCACAATCCCGGCCTTCCCCGGTGCCGAAGGCGCTGGTGCTTTTACGCCGGGAGGACGCGGCGGGAGAATCATCGAGGTGACTAATCTCAAAGACGCCGGCTCCGGCAGCCTCCGGGCAGCTATTGAAGCAGAAGGGGCGCGTATCGTGATCTTCCGCGTATCGGGTATCATCACGCTGGAGGAGCTTCTTACGATATCGAATCCGTATATCACCATTGCCGGCCAGACGGCCCCCGGCGACGGCATTTGCATACGTGGGCAAACAACGGAAATCAATACCCATGACGTAGTGTTGCGCTATCTGCGTTTTCGTCGCGGCAACATAAAGGACCGCAACGATGCGCTGGGCGGCTACCCGGTGGGCAATATCATCGTGGATCACTGTTCTGCCAGTTGGGGGCTGGACGAGAATCTCTCTCTGTACCGTTATATGAAAAAAATACCGAACGGCCCGGACAAGAAAATGCCGGCTGAGAATATAACCATTCAATGGTGCATATCCAGCGAAGCGCTCGACTTGAACAACCACGCTTTCGGTGCGACCTGGGGTGGTAAGAATTGTTCGTTCCACCACAATCTGTTCGCGTGCAACACCGGCAGGAATCCCAGTATAGGTTGGGGGGATCATTTTGATTTCCGCAACAACGTTCTGTTCAACTGGCGGCACCGCACAGTTGACGGAGGTGATGCCAGTTCCATGGTCAACATCGTTGCCAATTACTACAAGCCGGGCCCCGCCGTCAACGAGGGTGCGAGTCGCTACCGTATCTGTAGACCACAACACCTTGACATGCACAGCGAGGCCCAGCGCGATGGCAAGTGGTACGTGGCGGATAATTTCGTCGCCGGCAATCCGAGGGTGACTTTAAACAACTGGGCCGGCGGTGTTCAATTTGACGACGTGGAGGCGGAAGAAGAGATCAGAGCCCTCACAAGGAGAGTACGCGCCGCTACACCCGCGCCAGCACCACGTATTATACAACAGAGCGCAGAACAGGCCTATGAACTCGTGCTGGCGCAAGCGGGCGCCACGCTGCCAAAGCGTGATTCCGTCGATAATCGCGTCATAGAGATAGTCCGCACCGGTAAACCAACCTACAAGAACGGCATAATCGACATCCCATCCGATGTCGGAGGTTGGCCTGAGTATGAAACCGCACCTGCGCCCACCGACAGCGATCATGATGGAATGCCGGACAGGTGGGAAAAGCAATTCGGCCTGAAATGGAATGATTCTTCTGACGGTGTGAAAGACGCCGACAATGATGGTTACACAAATGTCGAAGAATGGCTCAACGGCACTGATCCCACACGGTTTGTTGACTATCGCAAGCCCGAGAACAACAGGAATTTGCTGCACTAAAACAGGATTCATACACATCGGGAAGGAAACGGAATGATGAAAAAAACCATTATAGCAGTAACTTTACTACACAGCTTGAGCATATTTGGGGCGATTTTTGCCGAGACTATTCCTGCCACGGATGTCCAAAAGCAACATGATTCGATGTTTGTCCTTAACGCAGAGGCGTTTAAGCATCATATTGAATTCTTCAACACGATGGAGCCGGAGAATATTGTCAATTACATTTCGAACAACAGGTCATGGGAGTGGATGAGGGAAAAGATTCCATTCTTTGAGTGCCCCGATAAAAGTTTCGAGCAGATTTACTATTTTCGATGGTGGACGTTTCGTAAGCATTTGAAAAAGACGCCGGACGGTTTCGTTTTCACAGAATTTCTCGACAAAGTCGGTCACAGCGGCAAGTACAATACGATAAGCTGCGCGCTGGGGCATCACATATACGAAGGCACATGGCTGCGCGACAAGCGATATATTGATGAATACGCTCGGTTTTGGTACACCGGACACGAGAGCAGTCTACAGCCACATTTTCATCGATACAGCAATTGGGGGACATGGGCGCTCTATCGAAGGTACCTGGTGAATCGGGACAAAACATTTATCGAGAGCCTACTGGACGATTTCGTGTGCGATTACGAAGCTTGGGAGAAAGAACATAGTCTGGAGAACGGCCTGTTCTGGCAGTACGATGTACGTGATGGGATGGAAGAGTCCATCAGCGGTTCACGTAAAATCAAGAATGCCAGGCCTCCTTTAAACAGCTACATGTACGCCAATGCTGTGGCGATATCAAAAATAGCGGAACTTGCAGGAAAGAAAGATATTGCCGGGCAGTACGCTCAAAAGGCAGCAAAACTCAAATCGCTCATGCACGAACTGATGTGGGACGAAGAGGAGAAGTTTTTCAAAGTAATGCATCCGAATGGAAAGCTGGCAGATGTCCGTGAGGAGATTGGATTCCTCCCATGGTATTTTGATCTGCCTGGGCCCGGGCATGAGCAGGCATGGTTACAGCTCATCGATCCAAAAGGATTCAGTGCCCCGATGGGGATCACAACCGCCGAACGCAGACATCCTGAATTTAGAAGTCACGGTGTCGGGACATGCGAGTGGGACGGCGCCGTTTGGCCCTATGCGACAAGCCAGACACTAGTGGGACTTGCGAACGTTTTGCGCAACTATGAACAACAGTATGTAGGCAAAGCGGATTTCTTTGATGCCCTTGTCACTTATGCCCGGTCTCATAAATATAAAGGGAAGCCATATATCGGGGAATATTTTGATGAGATAGACGGCACGTGGCTAAGGCCGGATTCGGACCGGAGCCGGTACTACAATCACTCTACCTTCTGTGATCTTGTTATCAACGGATTAGTGGGACTTGTACCTCGGCAGGGCAATGTCATCGTTGTTGATCCCTTGATACCTGCAGGTGAGTGGGACTGGTTCTGTCTTGACAACGTGCTCTATCATGGGCAATCTCTCACAATCCTGTGGGATCGAAGCGGCGATAAATATGGCAAGGGGAAAGGTCTTCACATCTTTGCCGACGGTAAAAGATGTGCGCAGTCAGATAAACTTGCGTGCATAAGAGGTGAGCTTGGTGAATAGGTGTCTTCAATATGTGTAACCTATGTGTCTTCAGTGTACATCGTTTGCCCATGCTGTCAATGTAACGTAACCCGAACCGCTGTCCTCTATCAAAACCTGTAATTATCAAGCACAACTCAGGCAGAGGCTAAATCTGCGCTATCTCGAAACGACCTTATAAATGGCGGCGAACCGTCTTTTCGCCCGCACCTTTTCCAGGGATGGAGCGGGCCTTGAGATGTCAGCGATCAAACACTTCCTCATCCTCTTCTCGCCATGCCGGGTCAACTATGCAGAGAAACTTCAGATCGGAATCTCCAGTGTTTTCAATGTATTGTACAGTGTTAGGTGGAATATAGATGGCGCACTCGGGCCCAACTTCGAAACTCTCTTGATCTATGTGCATCAAGCCTTGTCCGGCCGTCACGTAGTATACCTCTGAGGATTTAAGTTTATGCGGCTTGGTTTTTTGGCCGGCCGCAACTTTTGCATGAGCAAGGCTGTAACGAGCCGGTATACCTGCTTTCTCAGGGTGCAAAAGCTCTCGCAAAATTGAACCATCGCCTGCTACGAATTCCCGGCAATCTTTTAAATATTTCACGAACATCATCATTCTCCCATGAGAATCGATCCTTTTATAAAGAATGTCCCGGCAACAAAGGCGGTCAAAAGACACGCCAACGTCCCCACATCCGGAACCTTCCACTTTCAAACCATACACTACCTATAATTTGTTCATCCGTCAAATCAGAAGCAGCCCTCCATTCCGCCAACATAACCTGTTGGGATTTGATTTGCCTGCCAACTCCTTATGGCTATAATGGGAATCTTATGAAGGATCCAGGGCGGGGAACTGTCCGGCCTGTGTTCAAACATTTATATTGAGAATAGTCGTCAATTCGCTTCGAACATTTGATATGTGGAGGTAACATTCATGACAAGTTCCAAAGATGATATGAACAGGCGCCGGTTCATGCAGGTTGTTGCCGGCTCAGCCGCCGCTATGGCACTGCCCCAAATCCCCCTTAATGCCGCCGAGACGGCAGGCCCGCAGCGGCCGAATATCCTCTGGATCAGCACAGAAGATATCAGCCCCGATCTGGGCTGTTACGGCGACAGCTACGCTGTAACGCCAAATATCGATAAACTCGCTGACCGGGGCGTTCGCTATACAAACGTGTACTCGCACTCCGGAGTTTGTGCCCCGACGCGATCCGGTATCATTACCGGCATGTATCCTACCACTCTCGGAACCAACCACATGCGCTGCAAGGGGGTGCCGCCGGCCTATGTAAAATGCTTCAGCGAATACCTCAGAAAGGAAGGTTACTACTGCACGAATAATTCCAAAACCGATTACCAGTTTGACCCGCCGATAAGCGCCTGGGACGAAAGCAGTAATAAGGCCCACTGGCGCAATCGCGGCAAAGATCAGCCGTTCTTCGCTATTCTCAATTTCACGACTTCGCACGAAAGCCAGATCCGCAACAGAACTAAAGCAATGCTCAAGCGTCTGGCGAGTCTGAAGCCGCACGAAAAACACGACCCGGCCAAGGCGGTGTTGCCCCCCTACTATCCCGATACGCCGGCGGTTCGTCGAGACTGGGCCCAGTATTACGACATTATCACCCTGACGGACAAAATGGTTGCCGACGTCCTAAAGCAACTTGAAGACGATG
>JBARRE010000256.1:0-34056 GCA_049644065.1 Sedimentisphaerales bacterium
CAAAAAGAGGTTCTTCCGTATAATGCGCGAGTGCATTCGATGTTCGGGACGACCGAGAAAAATCGTTCGGGGCCCCAGAGGCGAAAATTTCCCCCCGCCTGCCCAAATTTACGCCTCTGCCCAAACGATTTTTCTCTCGGACTAACTCCAAGGCCCCGATCTGTGCGGTCCACCTACCCATTAACCGGAGGAAGCCAAGAAGTTCCTTATGTGAAATTAATGCAACCTCAGTATTTATAATGAATTAATGAGATTTTACGCTCCATGAGAGCCCAAAAACAAAGCCAAAACAAAGCCAATCAAAGCCAATTTCAAGCTCCTGCACACTACCCAAGGGGGCTGGAAGAGAAGAATCGTCTGGGGCGCTTGCTAATTAACCGGATCAAGGCTCTTTACAAAGCAGTCAATGATCGATATTATACCCGGCATATATGCCGATGTAGCTCAATGGCAGAGCACAGCTTTCGTAAAGCTGAGGTTGTGGGTTCGACTCCCACCATCGGCTGTATGGCTATCAAGGACAAAAACAACTCGCTGCAACAGATCCTCAGGGAACTGGGAAAAGTTGTCGTTGCCTATTCGGGCGGGGCGGATAGTACGTTCCTGCTCAGCTCAGCGGTCGATACGCTTGGGGCGGATAATGTCCTGGCTTGCATGAGCGTGGGGCCTTCCGAGCCAAGCAATCTATTTGATAAAGCGGTCAAATTCGCCGGGAGCATCGGCGCTGAATTTCAAAAGATCGATGCCGATGAGTTGAACGACCCGAATTTCACCGCCAACAAGGCCGACCGCTGCTTCCATTGCAAGTCGCATCTGTGCAAAACTCTACTGGACGTCGCGCGGCAGCGCGGTTTCGATAATGTGATATTCGGCACGAACTTCGACGATCTCGACGATTTTCGGCCGGGAAACCGCGCCCTGAAGGCCTTCGGAATCCGCTCGCCGCTTGCCGAGGCGAAGCTTACCAAGGACGACATCCGAGCCTTGAGCAGAGAAATGAAACTGCCGACAGCCGAGCAGCCCGCTTCGCCGTGCCTGGCTTCGAGAATCGTTTACGGGCTGGAGGTTACCGAGCAGCGGCTGCAGCAGATTGACGAAGCGGAGAATTTCTTGAGAGGGCTTGGTCTCGTCGAATTTCGCGTTCGCCATCACGATACCGTTGCCCGGATCGAAGTGAATCCGAAGGATATCGAGAAAGTCACCGCCGAGCCGGCCCGCTCGCAGATCGTCGAAAAGTTAAAGTCGCTCGGCTTTAAGTTCGTAACCGTTGATTTGCAGGGTTTCCGCTCCGGCGCACTCAACGAGTCGCTCTCGGAGCAGCAGAAGCGAGAAAATCTCTGATTACACAAGCTAAGAAATTTGACAAAATCTATAAGGAGTAAGCTATGTACAGTAAAAGACCTTCCATCGTGACGCGTGTGTTCTTGTCTTTGGCAATTCTTCTGGGTTTGTGGACGTTCTTTGGTTTGTACTGCGCCGATGCAGCCGGCACGGGATCGGGCGACCTGGAGCTGCGGATCATGAGTTTCAATATCCGCTACGGCAGTGCCAATGACGGCGAGAACCATTGGAAAAACCGCCGGGAAATGGTATCCGACGTTATCCGCAATCATCCGAGCGATGTGGTGGGCCTGCAGGAGGCGCTGCGTTTTCAGATGGACTCGATTCGCAAAGACCTGCCTGTGTACGGCGAGATCGGCGTCGCTCGCGAGGACGGCAATAACGAAGGCGAGTACTCCTCCATACTCTATCGCACGGACCGCTTCGGCGTGGGTGAGTCGGGGACATTCTGGTTCTCCGATACGCCTGAGATTGCCGGCTCGAACACATGGGGCAATGCCTGTGTCCGAATCTGCTCCTGGGCCAGGCTCATCGAGACCAAGACGGGCAAAGCTTTCTATATCTTCAACCTCCACCTGGATCACGTTTCGCAGCCGTCCAGGGAAAAAAGTGCCGTCCTGCTGGCCGAACGCATCAAGAACAGAAGGTATAAAGATCCGTTCGTGGTTACAGGCGATTTTAACACGGGTGAGAACAATCCGGTGGTAACGTATTTGAAGGGCGAGATTGCAGTCGAGGGCCCGGATGGGCGTAAAGCGAAAACACCGGCTCCCATGGTAGATACGTTCCGCGTTCTGCATCCGGACGTGAAGGACGTCAGAACCGCCCACGGATTCAAGGGGACGAGGCAGGGCAATAAAATCGACTACGTGTTTGTGCCGCCGGGAGCGAAAGTTCTCGAAGCGCAGATTCTATACGACAACGTTGACGGGCGCTATCCTTCCGACCATTACCCGGTTGATGCCCGGTTTTGTCTGCCCGTAACCGGTGGCCGCTGAGCGCACCGACAGATAGCTGAATTGCGGATTCTGTTAGCGGACCATCCTGATTGCCGCTTTCTCTTCGAACTGGTTGCGATAATTTGACGGATGGTATAGTTTGAAATCGATTGCGCGGATATATTCTTCGGGCCCGCAGTGGCGAACGTTGTCGATCAGCGAAGAAATCTGCTTCTGCGAGCGAAAGGCGGCGATCGCTTTGAGCTTATTCTCAAGATACGATATGGGTGTTCGCATTCGCAGCGTCGGCGGTTCGGCAAAGTCGCAATAGACGGCATAGGTGTTCACGTAGGGCACTTTGTCCAGATGCTCGCCAAGCTCCGGCCAGATATTGCCCGCGGAGTGGAACAAGCTGATTAGAAACTCATCGTAAATGATACGATGGTCGGGATGCAAATCATTCCAGGTCGGCAGGAAACATTGCGTTGGCTTTATCTTTCGCAGATGATGCGTGAAGGCATTCTGCAGGCCGGTATAGCCGCTTATGGCCACCGGATCGCCGCCGGCGGCGGGGAATCGGCCGCGGTGATTGCTGAGCTGGCAATCGGGGAAGCCGAGCCAGATGATATTTTTCTTCGGTATGCCCAGGCTCTGGTAGCATTCGAAGCTTTCGTTGCGCCTGATCTCGGCGATGCTGTCTTTTTCGTCGAGGCTGCAATAGCCCATGCTACCGTCTGTAACGATGAGGATATGGACGGGGACCTTTTCCCGCTTGGCTAACTGAATAAGCAGGCCGGCTCCCAGGATCGCATCATCATCGTGGGGGCTTATCATCAGGAGGCGTTCTTTTTTGCCCTGCCAATGTCGCGAAACATCGGCAAGCTTAGAGCCGGTCCTTCGTTCGTTTCCGACTAAGCGTACAAATTCGATTTTTTCTTGCATTTGTCTGAACTCACTGTTAAATTTGAAAGTCAACCATACAAAAGAGGGTGACAACTGGCTATTGTTTTTACAAAACAAGGAACTCACAAAGATGGATATTATAAGCAGCTTTAGGGAGAAAGCAAGAGGGAAAAATCTTTCGGTTGTTTTGCCGGAGGGCAGAGACGAACGAATCATTCAGGCTGCTCGGAGACTTCAGGACGAAGATATTGCCCGGCCGATTGTGCTCGGCAAACCCGAACAGCTCGAAGCGGCGATAGAAAAAGCCGGCGTAAATCTCGACGGCATCGAGACCATTAATCCGAAAAAAAGCGATAAACTCGACCTCTATGCGGAAAGGTATAGCGAAAAGAGAGAAGGAATCTCGGTCGCCGTAGCAAGACGCATCGTCGTCAAGCCCTTGTTCTATGGGGGAATGATGGTAGCGTGCGGCGATGCGGATACCGCCGTTGGCGGGGTTGCCAGCGCGACCACAACCCTGATTCAGGCGGGTGTCTTAACCGTTGGTTTAGTCCCCGGCATAAAAACCCCGTCCAGCTACTTTCTAATGGTGATTCCGAGCTTCCTTGGCGAAAAGGACAAGGCTTTTATTTATGCCGATTGTGCAGTCAATATCGATCCAACCGCCGAGCAATTGGCGGATATCGCCCTGGCTTCAGCCGTAAGTACAAGGAGACTTCTTGGTCAGGAGCCCCGGGTCGCTCTGCTGTCATTCTCTACAAAGGGCAGTGGCGCCGGTGTGAGCGTGGACAAAGTCAGAGAGGCTCTGAGAATAGCGAGGCAGCGTGAGCCAGGCCTGGCGATCGACGGCGAATTCCAGGCCGACTCTGCTATCGTTCCCAGGGTAGCGGCAAAGAAAATCAAAGATGAAAGTGCCGTTGCGGGTAAGGCCAATGTTATAATTTTTCCCGACCTTAATTCCGGAAACATCGCCTATAAACTCACGCAATACATGGCTAATGCACAAGCAATCGGGCCGTTCCTGCAGGGATTTGCAAAACCCATAACAGACCTGTCGAGGGGCGCCACCGTAGATGACGTAGTTGCCACAGTGATACTGACTCTGGGGCAATTGCTGTAAAGTACAAATATCGTAACTTGAAAGGACAATAAAGACAATGAAAGTACTTGTTATTAATGCAGGTAGCTCCTCAGTCAAGTATCATTTATATCAGATGCCGCAAGCGGAGATTCTCGCCAGAGGATTCGTCGAGAAAATCGGAGAAGAGGCTTCCGAGCTTTCCCACTATTTTCACGGCAAAACCCACACAGTGCAGGCAAAGATCGAAAGTGTCGAAAAGGCAATCGAACTCATACTCCAGACACTTGTCAACAAGGAAGTGGGAGTTTTGCAGCAGGTATCCGAGATTAGCGCAGTCGGCCACAGGGTTGTCCACGGAGGCGAAGAGTTTACCGGCTCGGTTGTCATCGACGAAAAGGTAATTGCTTCAATCGAAAAATTTGCAGACCTTGCTCCCCTGCACAATCCACCAAACCTTGCAGGTATTCTGGCCGCCCAGCACAATCTTCCTGATACGAAACAAGTCGCCTGCTTCGATACGGCATTTCATGCTACTATTCCGAAGGTCGCCTACATGTACGCCCTGCCGTATGAGCTTTATAAAAAGTACGGTATCCGAAGATACGGCTTCCATGGAATCTCGCACAGGTACGTTGCCCGGCGTGCCGCTACTATCATGGACAGGGGAAAATACGAGATTAATGCTATTACATGCCATCTCGGCAACGGCTGCTCCATTACCGCCGTGAAGAACGGCGAGTCAATCGACACCTCGATGGGACTGACACCATTGGAAGGCGTGCCGATGGGAACGCGCTCGGGCGATCTGGATCCGGCGATTCTTTTCTATCTCGGCGGCAAAGGCTACGATGCGGAAGCTTTGAAGAACCTTTGCAATAAAAAGAGCGGCCTGCTCGGCATATCAGGAGTCTCGAATGATATGAGGAACCTCGAAGAATTAGCGGGAAAAGGTCATGCCAGGGCGCAACTTGCCATCGATGTTTTTTGCTATCGCATCAAGAAATACATTGGTGCATATGCCGCCGTTCTGGATACCGTCGATGCTGTGGTCTTCACCGGCGGCATCGGGGAAAATTCAGTCTTTATGCGCGAAAAGATATGTAACGCTGTTACTCAAATAGGGGTGCTGCTTGACTTGGCGGCGAATAAAACAGCAGTTGCAAAAGAGGCTGAAATAAATACCAAAGACAGTAAGGTCAAAGTATTTGTTATTCCCACAAATGAACAAGCCGCCATTGCCAATGACACCTACGAGCTTGCGAAGGGGCGAACATCCGTACTGTGTGGTTTACTTTAACTTGCCTTGTCGTTTCGTGTGCCGGGCGAGAGAGGCGGCGCCGATAATGCCGGTATCTTCTCCGAGCGTTGCAAAGCATATTTCCACAGATTCCTTCTTCAAGGTCCAGATGTACTCGTTAAAGAAATCCTTTATTCGGTTCAGCAAAGCATCGCCTGCGGCAATCATTCCCCCGGTAAAAATTATTCGCTTCGGCTCGGTTGTATGCAACATGTTTATGCACGTAATCGCGAGTGCTTTTGCTGTTCCGTCGGTGATCTCTTTGGCCAGCTTGTCCCCGGCGGCTAAATGCGTGTAAACGTCCTTGCTGGTTATTTTGCCCTTTTCGTCGAGCACTTCCTGAAGGCTGGATTTGGCTCCTGCTTCGAGGGCCTCGGTCGCCCTCCTTGCCGTCGAAGCGGCCGATCCGTACGCTTCGACACAACCCTTCTGGCCGCAGTTGCAGGACCTGCCGTCCGGGTATATGATCATGTGTCCCAATTCGGCGCCGTTTTCGTCGCACCCGTGCACCAGCTCACCGTCACTGACAATACCGCCGCCGATTCCTGTGCCGAGTGTAAAGAAGACAATATCTTTGACACCTTTGCCTGCCCCGACGGTATACTCGCCCCAGCAGGCCACGTTTGCGTCGTTATCGAAGACAACTGGCGCCCCGAGTTTTTCATTGAGCATCCGGGAGATAGGAACGTTTTTGAATTTCGGCATGTTCGTGGAACGGATGATAATGCCCTCGCTGTATTTGGCCGGTCCGGGAGTTCCGATACCGATTGCGACAACATCCTGCAGAGAAAGACTGGCCTCGGCAATCAGTTCTTCGACGGTCTGGGCCATATTGTTAATGACAATCTCCGGCCCCATCTCAGCGTTAGTCGTGATCGATGTTTTACAAATCAGCTTCAGCTCGGAATCAAACAAGCCGATCTTGATGTTCGTTCCGCCAACGTCAATTCCAACATACGTTTCATTCATTTCTCGTTCCTCTTCATTCGTGGTTTATGTCTTGCCCGGGATCCGATTGGCGGATCACGGGACACTCAGTTTAATCCGGATAGCCGTCAGGGTGGCTGCTGTGCCATTGCCATGCCGTGGAGACCATGTCTTCCAACTGAGGTTTTTCAATTCTCCAGCCGAGTTCGTTCCTGGCCTTTGTAGCGTCGGCAGTCAATCTTGGCGCATCTCCGGGGCGACGGCTCACTTCAGTCACCTTAAAATCCTTCCCTGAGACCTTCTTGACCGTTTCAATGACCTCTCTGACCGAATGGCCCTTTTTGTTGCCCAGGTTGCAGATCAACTCACGGCCTTGATCAAGCCAATCCAATGCCAGTAGATGTGCCCGGCACAAATCGTCTATATGTATATAGTCACGGATACAGGTTCCATCGGGTGTATCGTAGTCGGCTCCGTAAATTTTTATGTCACTGCGTTTTCCCATGGCGGCCTGGATGGTTAGCGGGATCAGATGGGATTCGGGCCGATGGTCCTCGCCCAGAGTGGCGTTATTGCCGGCGCCGCAGGCGTTGAAATATCTAAGCGCCGCATAAGCAAGTTTCCCCGTTCGGCTTTGGTAGTGACACATTCTTTCGACCGCCAGTTTCGTTTGGCCGTAGGGATTTATTGGTTCGGTCGGAGAATCTTCCGCGATTGGCATGTTTTTAGGAATACCATAGACCGCCGCTGTGCTGCTGAAGACGAACTTCTCCACGCCGACGGTTTCCATCGCAGAGAGCAGATTCTCCGTACAGCAAAGATTATTGCGGTAAAATTTGAGCGGCATCTGGACCGATTCGCCGACTTCAATAAAGGCGGCGAAGTGCATGACCGCTTCTATGCTGTATTTTTCGAGCGTTTCGACGAGCAGCCGGCTGTCGGCTAAATCACCTTCGATAAATTCGGTTTCTCCGATCGCCGATTTATGACCTTTGCTTAGATTGTCGAATACGACCGGCTCGTGTCCCTCAGCCGCCAGCTTTGCCGTCATGTTGCTGCCGATGTACCCTGCTCCGCCGCAAACCAGCACTCTCATGTTTGGTTCTCCGTCATTTGTGACTGGTGGTTCGATAGCCGTACGATTCCTGTTTCAATCCGCTTCAAAATCTCCGCTTCAAGCCGCTTGTCACTGCCCAGGTCGATCCAGGCCATCTCTTTCTTCTGCTCGGGATTGAGTTTCAGTCTCTGCAATGATGAGTTGCTTTGCGAGAACATCCCATAGACCCTGGCGCTGCTGTTGACCTGGCGCTCGGGCAACGACAGCCTTTGGGCCTGCACGTTGCAGCCGATACGCAGCTCCTGGCCTTGTTGGCTTATGTCTAATGACACGGTCCTGCGGATAGTGTGAAGGTTTGCCGCAAGGGTATTGTCGGTCCCTATGTTGTCACTCCTCCAGAATTCGAAAAATTGCGCCCCCGGCAGCGGCCTGGTTCGAATCAGGCCGCTTTGAGCATCGGCTTTCTCGATCGTAAAGTACATTCTGGCCAGCACGCCCTCGGCGACTTCCATCAAATCGGCCGTGCCGATGCCCTGGTCCCGCTCGACATAAAGAGCGTTGTCCTGCACCTTCACTCTGGGTGGAGCCGAATTCTGCTGCGCACAACCTGCCGCCATGAGCACACACGTCATAAGTGTGTACTTACACAAGCGATATGTGCTCCTGCGTTCTTGTTTTTTTTCGTTCTTCTGCATTTACTGTCCGTAAGCTTAGCCTACAATTGCACTGATGTCAATGAGGTACATTTGCCGGCCGTTGCCGGCGTGGGGTGAGTCGATGACGATACTTTGGCCGTCGGGGCTGAAGCGCGGGTGCGTGTCGCAGCGCCATTCGCCTTTATAGACCGGCGGCAGATAAAAATGCCCGAGCGGCACAGTTTTGCCGGTCGCTACGTTGTAAAGATAGACGTTTTGCTTTCGCTCCTTGTCCGGATAGGCGTCATTGAGGATCCACTTATTGCCGGGTAGGTAGGTGCAGTGGCCATTTCTTGTCATTATGCCTTTGCCGACGATTTCGACCCTGTCCATGCCGTCCTCGTAGAGATAGAACGCGTTACCGTGTGAGGGGTGCCAGGCCCAGGCTAAGATATGCCCCGGATCGCGCCAGATGAAATGCGATGTTTTGCCGTGAGGATCGACGATGTGAATATCTGTTCCGTCAGATTTTGCGGTGAGCATTCGCGTGCCGAAACTGCGCAGGCCCGTTGCCCGCCAGCGATGCAGGAAGATGAATCGAGAGCCGTCCGTATTGAACAGCAGGTGGTTGAAATAGTGCTTGGCATCTTTGGGATCGCCGGGGATTTGGCCGAACCTGGCTATGTCGGCGAGGGATATTATCAATTCCCGGCCGCCCGTATCAAGATCGACTCGGAAGATGCCGGAATCCTTTGGAGCCGCGGTGTCTTTGTATGGATCGGGCAGACCGGCATAACCGTAGCCCGGACGCATGTCCTGGATGCGGCGGAAATCCGGCGCCATGGCGGTGCAGCCATCGGGATTGACGGTATAAATCGGGTATGGCAGAGTTCGTTTCCTGCCGCTTTGAACATTAAGGATGTGGCATACGAACCGGTCGTCCTGCCGGTCGTTCCAGATAATCTCGTCTTTAGAGCCGGGCCGCCACTGGAGCATACAGCCCTGCTGCCAGCACCAGGCGCTGCTTTGGCCGAGTTCCGTCCACCGGTCGCTGTTTTTCAGATCGACCATCCCGATTTTGATGACATCATCGGCTTTGGGGCTGCGATACTCGAAGTCAACCTCCATCCCGAGCGCGTATCGTCCAGTCGGGTCGAACTGCAGTTTGTCGTAGTAGCTGAACCAGTGGCATTTCGGACCGCGTGTAATAGCTCTAACCGGAGGCAGGCCTGGCAGTTTCGATTCGGTTGTGCCCCCGAAGACTGAGCCGGTCAGGCCCGGCAACGCAAGCGAGCCGATGGCCGTCCTTCGCATGAATTCTCGACGATTAAGTTCGATATTGTCCATGCGAGACAATTCTATTGCCTGGGGTCCTGAATGCAAGCGCCAATTCGGACGAGAAAGCATTCGACCCGCCGTTTTTTCAGCCTGTTTTTCTTGTGGATTGCTATCTAAAGGATAGCCCGTTCTAATGCCGATGATGATATTAAGGCCGAGAAGCGTTTGGCGAATAGGAAGTTATCTTCGGCGTCCCTTTTCATGGGTTCCGAATTAAGAGTAATTAGAAATGCCCTCGATGCAGAGACAATCTGTTGGCGAAAAATTGCTGGCTTTACCCCTGGGGCAAAATGTCAAAAACTTCCTTAGTTATCTGACTATCGAGGCCGGTTTGTCCGAAAACACCGTTCTGGCCTACGGCCGGGACCTTAAGAGCTTTCTGGAACACTGTAAATCCAGCAATATCAAGCACCTGTTGCAAATCAAGCCGGCAATAATTCAGGATTATCTTCGAATCCTTACTCAGGACCAGAAAGGCGAAAGTTCGATTAAGCGGGCGCTGGTGGCTATCAGGATGTTCCTGAGATATGCCAAACTTATGGGTCTTGTCGAAGATGACTTTACGGCAATTCTCGAAAGCCCGAAAATCTGGCAGAGATTGCCCAGCATTTGCAGCAAGCAGCAGGTTGTGAATCTGCTGAATGCCCCCAGTACCGACGAGCCGTTCTATCTTCGCGACAAGGCGATGCTTGAATTGCTATATGCAACCGGGATACGGGCAAGCGAGCTTGCAGGCCTGAGGATTCCGGACCTAAATCTTGATATCGGCTATTTGCGATGTCTCGGCAAAGGCAACAGAGAGCGTGTTGTCCCGGTCGGCAAAGTTGCCATCGAAGCGACGGTTGAGTACCTGGCTAAGCTCCGGCCGGGGCTGGCCAAACCTTTTAGTGACAATTTTTTGCTGCTTTCCCGAACAGGCCGGCCTATGAGTCGTATTGAAGTTTGGAGATTGGTTAAGAAATACGCGATGCGGGCAGGGATGCCCAGAAATTTGACTGCGCATACGTTGAGGCACTGCTTCGCAACGCACCTTCTGGCAGGAGGAGCGGATCTTCGAAGCATCCAGGAGATGCTCGGGCACGTGGATATCGCGACGACCCAGATTTATACACACGTTGATCAGGAAAGGCTTAGAGAGATTCATAGAAAATTCCACCCAAGACCGTAGGTAAATTGTCTATTTTCTATTACTCACAATAAAATTGGTTGACTAAAAAAGTTTTCAATATTATTATATAGTAACGAACGGACAGAAACATCGCAAAACAGGAACCGGCAGTTTCTTGAAGGCCAACTGAATGAGCGCAAAGCGTTTATATCTGGTTATATTGATGTTCGCGATAGGATGCCAGCAGGCCAGTATCGCCCAGGAAAAGCCGCCCGTACCCGCTCAAAGCACACCTGCAAGCGCGGAACTCGATCCCCAGTTAAAAGTGAACAAGGATGCCTTGCTCAACGGATCTATAGACGCTGCAACTGTAATGTTATTCCACGACGATCCGAAAGCCCGGGAGATATTGCTTGATGCCCTAAAACAGAGTGAAAACAGTCCGGCGCGCATGGCGGTCTGTAAAGCGTTGATTCAGGCAAGGGTATCGAAGAAGGCCGTTAAGAATGAACAGGATTTTATCGAGCCGCTGCTCGGCGTCTTTGATACTAAGACCGATGTCGAGGCCCCGTTGGCTGCGGAGGCGACCCTGATTTTCGAGTACGAAAAAATAAGAGAATCGCTCGATAAGATATTTACAGATCCTAACAAACCGGTCAAAACAAAGATAAATGCAATACATGCATTGAAACTTCGGATGGATATGGAGGCGACCATTAGGCTGATCGAGCTGGTCGATGATCCGGAGAAACAAATATCCACTGAAGCGGAAAATGCCTTGCACTCTCTGGGTATACCAGTAGGGGAAGATCCCCAAACTCGCAAACAAAATATAAAAGCGATTAATCAGCAAGGTGAGGTGTCGTTCCTGCGGACTCAGTTGATTCGCCAGGATGCTCAGATGCGCAAGGAGAGAGCCGCATTGGACTTGTGGCAGCGGCGCTATAAATCGGAATTGGACAAGAGGTATGAAAGCATAAGCGAAGACGCGACCAGAGGGGAATTCTTAGCCACGTATTTAGCCGATATGGAAACGGTTGTGAGGTTATGGGCCCTGGATAAGGCTTATAAGTGGCGGGTCGCACCGGGTTCGAAGCTGCCTGAAAAACTTGGTCCCGTTTTAATCAAGCTGATTTCCGACAGCGATCAAGATGTCCGGCTGATAACCGCCGATTTGCTGGCTTTGATGCCGAAGTTGAATTCAGCTTCGCCCCTGCTGACACAACTCGGAGCCGAACAGGACGACCAGGTCAAAACAAAGCTATTGGTTGCGCTCGGTGGAGCGTGTTCCAACGCTATTTTGTCCAATCCTAAAGCCACAATCTCTCCTGAGATGAAAGAAATACGCAAGCAAACCCTGGAATGGGCTGCGAAATTTCTTTTTGAGGAGAATGCGGAAAAGGCCCGGAACGGTGCGGAAGTCATAAAAAAACTGCTCAACCGTGACGGATTAGAGCCGAAAGAGGTTGACAGATACCTTGGCTTGCTATCGGAGAGATATAACAAGCAAAAGGACAACCCCGACGGGACCCTAATGGGGGAATTGCTCAACGAAATGGCTGCTTTGTGCGCGCAGGACAGCACGTGCAGGGAAAAGGCGGCCCAGCTTTTTGGAAAATTATTTGTAGAAGCTCTGCGCGATGAATCGAATTTCGTCCGGGAAGCGGCCGTAGATGGATTAACTTATATTCACAAAACAAATGCTCTAAAACTGCTAAGGACCGATTTCATCAATGATCCCAGTATCACACTAAGAGAGAAAATTATCGCTCTTGCTTATGCAGTCGGCGGCAAAGAAGACTTGAATTGGCTGGCGGAGAAAATCGGATTAAACTCTGAAAGCGACCCAGCCTGGCAGGCAATGCTGAAGATATTCACCGGCTCCGACACCGGCGTCCTGAAAGAATGGATGGACAAACTTACCATACAGGGCAGCAAAATTAAGTTGTCCGATGAGCAAAAAATCGATTTTCTTGAGATAGCGGAAAATGCGAAGGGTAATAGCGAATACATGCCGGAGATTCGTAATAAATTAGCCGGTCTGTATTATAAAACAGGTCAATATGAACAAGCCGAAGGTTATTACAGCATTCTATATGAAATGGCCCAGACACCGGAAGGTAAAAAGGCGATTTTGCCAAACCTTTTGGATTCATGCTTGAGAGGGGCAAAGCCGGAGCGTATAACCGAGTTGGTGAAGAGTTGCCTGACAGAAGGAGACTTAGACCCTAACAGTATTGTGGTGAAGACGATTGGCAATTACTTCAGTAAACCACCGGTCGGAGCTGATCCGAATAAAGTTCTTAAAGTATTAATCTCTATAACAGTTCCGCAAGGCAGACCACAATGGAACCAACAGCTTAAGATCTGGACAGACCTCCTGGGCGAAGCTAAAGAGCCGGATAAAACCAAATCAGCAGAGTAGTTAGCCGGAAGTATTCACTTGTTTTTCAGTATTTTCTGCCTCGAATGAGGCCATCCGCTATGTGTGCATTAACAGGTAAATGCGAGCCAGCACTGTCCTTGCATACATACGAACTGCGTAATGGTAGATAAATACTTTGAATAAAAGACGATACAAGAACTAAACCTATTAACCTTATCAGCCTAAAAAAATCTATATTTGAGGCCAAAATTCTTGACTAAACTTGCAAAAAGGAGTATAAGAATTCTTACTAAAGCGGAAAACGACGTTTCAGTAGGGTAATAGTTTGCCTTTTAGAGGGTAACTGTAGGTGAAGAAGCAATCCATGTCTCTTTAATCTCTGTTGAGGAAATATCCGGACGTTATCTCTTTGGATTGGTAAAACGTAATTTTACAATGTGTTAAGCGGCTGCTCTTCAGCTTCAGCATATTAATTTCATATCGGAATAGCGATGTTTTTGGGAGAGCGGAAATGGGAACAGAGAAGTGTCCATTCTGCGGGCAGGAAATTGATTCGGCAGCTACGAAGTGTTTCTTCTGTGGAGCAGAACTGAACGAAGAATCTGTTCATAAGCGCCTTGAGCAACTTCACATACAGGATGTGCGAGTCGCTCGAAGGATCCGGAATCCCCTTTTAATTAAAGTTGTTGTTGTTTTAATCCTGGCTGGTGTTGTATTTTTTTACGGCACCTCCGGCAGAAAACGCATATCCGATGTTGATAGTACGGGCCGGACTTCGACTGTGAAGTTGAACGCAAAAGTTATTTATCCGGGGGCAAGATTTGTAATTTCTAATAATGATTCGTTTGATTGGAAAAATGTCAAACTGGAAATTATCCCGGAATCTACGGATGACCGTTTCAGCCTGAAGATCCCAAATATATTAGCTGGAGAGACATATACGGCGGCTGCCGCGGAATTCCTCAAAGATGACGGAACCCGTTTCAATCCATATACAATGAAGCCGAAGAAATTCTGGATTTTGTGCGATACTCCAACCAGAGAGAATGGCTCTTACCTGGCCGGATGGAAATAGATTGTTTCGCATTATTGTCCGTTTGTCTTTGTATGAAGATTTCGTGGATTCTCTTGTACAGCATACCTTACAGCCGACAAGGCTTGGGTTTAAAGAGTGTTCCTGAAAGCTTTAGCGATAAATCGGCAGTTTTAGGGATTGACTGGTTATATTAAGGCCGATTATAATCGTGTGATTTGTGAAGTTTGGAGGTTTTTTTATGATTAACAGTAAAATACTCGTAGTATCGTTAGCTATTTTCAGTGTCGTTTCTTTTCTCGCCGAGGATTTATGCTTAGGCGGCATGGACAACGATGGCTGGAAAGCGTCTCCTGAATTAGTTGCTAAACTTACGAAAAGCCGTTCCGAGACTAATTATAACGAGCAGAAGGTCCCGGAATACACTTTGCCTGACCCGCTGTTGATGTCCGACGGCACGAAAGTGACCAATGCTCAAGCCTGGAAGACCGGGCGTCGGCCGGAGCTGCTCGAACTGTTCCGGACTCACGTTTATGGTCGCTCGCCAATCGAACGGCCACAGGATATGGCCTTCAAGGTTTTCGACCTTGAGCGGCGGACGCTTGGTGGTCTGGCCACGCGTAAGCAAGTGGCAGTCAGCTTTACCGGCAAGAAGGATGGGCCTGGGATGGATATCTTAATATACTTGCCAAACGACAGGAAAAAGCCCATCCCCACCTTTGTTATCTTGAATTTCGGTGGCAACCATACGATTCACGCTGATCCGGCTATCAAGCTGTCCGGCAGTTGGATGCGCCCGGGATCCGGAATCGTGAACAATCGTGCCGCGGCTGACTCCAGAGGCAAAGCCTCCTCGCGGTTTCCAGTCGAAGAGATCTTGAAGCGGGGTTACGGCCTGGCGACAATCTACTATGGAGATATAGATCCGGACTTTCACGATGGCTTTAAAAATGGAGTACACCCCGCCTTTGACAAACTTCAAGAAGGAAAAAGGGCATCCGATGCATGGGGTTCTATCGGCGCCTGGGCGTGGGGTCTGAGCCGGGCTATGGACTATTTTGAGACCGACGCCGACATTAACCACAAGCGCGTAATTGTCCTCGGGCATTCGCGTCTGGGCAAGACTTCTCTTTGGGCCGGTGTTCGGGATGAGCGGTTCGCAATTGTGATTTCGAATGACTCAGGCTGCGGTGGGGCGGCTCTAAGCCGGCGGCGGTTCGGCGAAACCGTAGGGCGCATTAATACGAGCTTTCCACACTGGTTTTGCGAGAATTTCAAGAAATACAACAGTAAAGAAGATGATTTGCCTGTCGATCAACACATGCTTATTGCGCTGATTGCACCGCGTCCGGTTTATGTAACCAGTGCAGATGAGGACTTGTGGGCCGATCCGAAAGGTGAATTCCTGGCGTGCAAACATGCTGATCCTGTTTATCGGTTGCTGGGTGTTAAAGGATTGGGAGATGACCGGATGCCCAGTCTTGATAGACCTATAAAAGCAGGCACGATCGGCTACCACGTCCGTTCCGGTAGGCATAATCTGACCGAGTACGACTGGCAGCAGTTTATGGATTTTGCTGATGTGCATTTTTTGACATCAGGTCAGGGCAGGAACTAAAGTTCTCTTTCTAAACAGAATTGGGCAGCTTCCGCCGTTTACCGGAAAAGATGTTACCGCTGGGTAGTTAAAAGCTATGTTGATCTACTTTTGTGTAAAAAAGGAACAATAATTTAAATATTTTCGTTTTTTTTCATTTTTATGTTTGCACTTTTGCCGCCATTCAGATAATCTACGTAGTTTATATTAAAAAGCTGTTGAAAATAATAAGTTTCTGCGCACTTTTTACAGGCAAATTGAGTAGGAATAAAGTATTTTACTTTGTGTCTATCGTTATTTGCCGGATATGTGATATGAAGGTGATTTTTGACTCGGTTCACTACAGCAGAGTCGGTCGGTGAATTGGGTTTTGCTGCTGTAGCTCAGTGGTAGAGCGCGTCCTTGGTAAGGACGAGGTCATGGGTTCAAGCCCCATCAGCAGCTAAATGCAAGCGGTCAAGCCAAGATAGCTTGTCCGGCATCAAAAGAACTTTAGCCGAAGTTTTTGGGTGCAAGGAAAAAGTGGTCCTGGCTGTGAGTTAATTATAGAGGTTGAAAAGAAGTTTTAGAAACAAAATAGGGAGTATTAAATACTAACCCAGCACATTGGAGGTTTATATTAAAATGGCTAAGGCGGTATTTGAACGGACAAAACCACATATTAATATTGGAACTATTGGTCATATCGATCATGGCAAAACAACGTTGACGGCTGCAATAACAATGCGGCTGGCGCATAAGGCCGGTGGCGGCAATGTCAAAAGGTTTGAAGATATCGACAATGCCCCGGAAGAAAGAGAGCGCGGCGTTACAATAAATACTGCGCATATAGAGTATGAGACGGTTAACCGTCATTACGCTCACGTGGATTGCCCGGGCCACGCGGACTACATCAAGAACATGATTACCGGAGCAGCCCAGATGGACGGGGCTATCCTGGTAGTAGCAGCCGGCGACGGCCCTATGCCCCAGACTCGTGAGCATATCCTTCTCGCCCGTCAGGTTAATGTGCCTTATATCGTGGTCTTTCTGAACAAGGTGGATCAGGTGGATGATCCTGAGTTGATCGATTTAGTCGAACTCGAGACAAGAGATCTGTTGAACAAGTATGAATTCCCCGGCGATGATATTCCTATTATTAAAGGATCGGCTTTGGCGGCAATGGAAAGCGAAGGTAAGGACGATGAGGCCTGCAAGTGCATTGACGAATTAATGGCGTCGGTCGATGATTACTTTCCGCTTCCTGAGCGTGATGTTGACAAGCCGTTTCTCATGCCGATCGAGGATGTTTTCAGCATTAAAGGCCGTGGTACGGTCGGCACAGGCCGGGTTGAGCGTGGTATAGTCCATACCGGCGATGAGATCGAAATCGTTGGGTTTGCGAATGAAACACGCAAGACGGTTGTTACTGGGGTGGAGATGTTCAATAAGACGCTCAATGATGGTCAGGCCGGTGATAACATTGGTTTGCTTTTGAGGGGCGTTGAAAAGAAGGATTTGGAACGTGGACAGGTTGTCGCGGCACCCCGCAGTATTACGCCACATACCAGGTTTCATTCTGAAGTCTATGTTCTATCCAAGGAGGAAGGCGGTCGTCATACGCCGTTCTTCTCAGGATACAAGCCACAATTTTACTTCAGAACAACCGATATAACCGGTTCGGTTCATGCGTTAATGAGCAGGGATGGCAAGACTGCAGAGATGTGTATGCCTGGTGATAACATCGCGATGGACGTGGAGATTATTAATCCAATCGCTATGGAAGAAGGCCTTCGCTTTGCTATTCGTGAGGGCGGCCGGACAGTCGGGGCTGGTGTGGTAACGAAGATCATTACATAAAATCTTTCTGAATAACTATCTGGAATCTGTGAGCGTCAATAAAAGGGTGCTAAAACCAGCCAAACGTATCCAGATGAGTATCTGAATGGTAGCCAGATAATTAGTAATTAGCCCTGCTTGGTTGGGACGAATCTTATGGCTAAAAAAAAGAGTAAAAGGGAGTATGTCTGGCTTGAATGTAGCGAGTGCAGCAACAGAAACTATCGCACAAGTGTTAGTGTAGCAGAAGGTACGCCCAAAATAAAACTCAAAAAATTCTGCAAAAATGAACGTAAGCATACTGTTCACAAGATACGACGCAAGTAATCGAATACTAAAAGAGTACATATTTTGGCGTTGAAGCAATTGCAGATAATCAACAAAATATAACAAATATTCAATTGAATAGGCCAGTAGCTCAATTGGCAGAGCGTCGGTCTCCAAAACCGAAGGTTGGGGGTTCGATTCCTCCCTGGCCTGTTTTGAAGAATGAGGCGGGATGAGAGACTGGTAGATTCGCTTCTGTTAGTTATATGAGGTCGATATGGTTTTTGATATTTACAAACGTGGTCAGGGCAAATATACAAGGCTCTGCAGTGCTTTTGCCATAGCGATAATCGCGGGATTGGGTTGTTTGCAGCTTTATAAGAAATTGCAGGCCGGCGACCTGGGTTTATGGGCCGAGACCATGGTGCCTGCCGGCTTGTTTGTTATCCTGGCCCTTTTGATTTTCTGGCTGGTTAATAAACCGTCACTTGCTGATTTTTTAATCGCCGCTGAAGGCGAAATGAAAAAGGTTAGCTGGTCGAGCAGGCAGGAAATAGCTGTATCGACATTTATAGTTATTATGGTTGTCATTTCGATGGCAGTACTTCTTGGAACTACAGATATTGGTTTTAGAACATTGTTTACGTGGCTTCTGAGCTAAATCGTATCTCGAAAGGGATATAATATAAGGTGTTAATATGCAGTGGTACGTTTTGCGAGTTGCGTCAAATAAGGAAGTGCAAGTCAAAGAAGCGCTTACCCGGAAGGTTAAAAAGGATAGCTTGACGGATATTATTGGAAGGATAGAGGTTCCTATTGACAGGATTAAACGTATTCGTGGCAGTAAACAGATGGTCCAGACAAAACCCAAGTATCGCGGCTATGTTTTTATGGAAATGGAGTCGACAGAGGATGGCAGGGTGCCGGAAAAAGCCTGGTTCATGATCAAGGGGACGTCTGGCGTTGGAGATTTTATTGGCACGGAAGGATTTCCAACTGCGATGCGGGATACGGAGGTGGCAAAGATGCTTGATGAGGCTGAAAAGCCTGAGACAGCACCAAGCATCAGAGTCGAGTTCAAGAAGGGTGATATGATTAAGATTAGAGAAGGAGCGTTTGAGAACTTTGAAGGCGTTGTCGATTCGATCGATCAAGAGCGAGGGATTGTTAAGGTAATTGTTTCGATTTTCGGTCGAAGTACGCCGCTGGACATCGAGTATTGGCAGATTGAGAAAGCGTGATTCATAACTCAGTCCTCAATAAATAGAGCAAGAGAAACGAGATTATGGCGAAACAAGTAATAACGAAGATTAAATTGCAGGCAAAGGGCGGGCAGGCAACGCCGGCTCCCCCGGTCGGGCCTGCTTTGGGTCAAAACGGGGTGAACATAGGTCAATTCGTTTCGCAATTCAACGAGCGAACAAAGAGCCTGAACGGAACCATCGTACCGGTCGTAATAACCGTCTTTGCGGACAAAAGTTTCACTTTTGAAGTCAAGAGCCCCCCGGCGGCGGTATTGCTGAAACAGGCAGCCGAAATCGCAAAGGGCAGCGGCATCCCGAATAAGGAGAAGGTTGGAAAAGTCAGCGCCGAGCAAGTGCGAAAAATCGCCGAGACCAAGTTCAAGGATTTGAACGCATATGACCTGGATCAGGCGGAAAAAATTATAAGAGGTACCGCCCAAAGTATGGGTGTGGAGATAATTGATTAATAAAGAACTTGTGCATGATACGAGATATGAGCTATGCGAGTTAGAAGCAAAAGATACAATCAAGAATCGCAGCAACTAAACAAAGAGACTGTTGGCTTAACCGAGGCTGTCGAAAAAGTTAAATCATTTAAGTCTGTGAAGTTTGACCAGAGCATAGAATGCGTGCTGCATTTAGGCATAGACCCGAAGCAGGCCGACCAGTTGATTAGAGGCTCGATATCCTTACCTAACGGGATAGGCAAGCAGAAAAAGGTCATCGCTTTCTGTGAGGATTCGGATATTGAGGCTGCTCGAAATGCCGGCGCTATCGAGGCTGGCTGCGATGAGCTAATTAAAAAAGTTACAGATGGCTGGATGGATTTTGATGTGGCTATCGCCTCGCCAAAGGTAATGGGCAAAGTAGGTAAACTCGGCCGTGTGCTCGGACCACAGGGGAAGATGCCATCACCCAAAAACGGCACTATAACTATGGATGTTGCAACCGCGGTAGCTGAATTTGCGGCAGGCAAAGTCGAGTTTAGAAATGATCCAGGAGGTAATGTCCACGTAGTAATCGGAAAACAAAGCTTCGCGACCGAAAAACTGGTGGAAAATTTCGAGGCGTTTGTTTCGCATATTAAAAAGATCAAACCAGCGGCGGCCAAAGGTACATACATCAAAAGAATAGGTATATCTGCGACAATGAGCCCCGGTATAACAATTGATTACTGATTATTAATTGCTGATTGTTGAATTATCGATAACACAGCACCAAATGCGGGAAATGAAAAATGAGCAAATACGTAAAAGAGTTACTGCAGTCAGAGTTGGAAAATAAAATTGTCAACGAGAACATCAAAGATTTTTTGATTATCAACACTGCAGGCGTGGGGGGAGTTGACAATAATATAATGCGAGGCGAGCTTAAAGAAAAAAATATCGGATTATCAGTAGTTAAGAACTCGTTGTTTAAGAAAGCGTTATGCAATCAAAAGATGGAACAGGCGGCACCGCTTTTTAGCGGTCCCTGTGCTATTGCCTACGGTGGTGATAGTATCGTTGATGTTGCGAAAGAGATAGTCGATTGGGCCAAAAAGGTTCCGGCAATGGAGATTAAAGGCGCCTTTCTCGACGGCTCAGCTTTAGACGCAAAGGCGGCAGAAAAACTTTCGAAGATGCCGACACGAGCGGAATTGCTGGGTGAGATTGTCAACTTGACACAGTCAGTAGCGGGCAGATTGGCGGCAATTATTGGTGCTCCTGCGGGAGTGATTGCAGGTTGCGTAGAGAAGATCGCAGAAGGAAGCGAGAAACAGGCGGCGTAAAACGAAACATGAAATTGCCTGTGTGGTTGTCCCTGTCTTTTGGAAGGGGGTTAAACGGAACGGCGTAGTTTCGGCTACCACAAGGTATCAAGTAATAGGAGTTAATAGAAATGGTGGAAGAACAAGCAAAGGAAATTACGGAAAAGAAAGAAGCAAAAGAAGAAAAACCTGCTAAAGAAGCAAAAAATGCGAAGGATGAGCAGGCAAAAAAATGGAGCAGCGACATTAAGAAGATTGGCGATAAAATAGTTGGTCTGACACTGATGCAAGCCAAGGAGTTAGGCGACTATCTCAAGGAAGAATATGGTATCGAACCGGCTGCCGGTGCCGCCGTTATGATGGCGGGACCTGCTGCGCAAGGTCAGGCCGAGGAAGAAGTGGAGAAAACCAGTTTTGATGTAATCCTTAAAGAATTCGGCGAAAAGAAGATTCAGGTTATCAAGGAGGTAAGGGCTTTGACAGGATTGGGATTGAAAGAAGCCAAGGATCTTGTGGATAACGCTCCCAAGCCGGTTAAAGAGGGCCTGAGCAAGGAAGATGCTGAAGCCGCTCGGGATAAGCTCGAAGCTGTGGGTGCGGTTGTCGAGATAGTATAAATAAGAGCAGGACTATGCACCTGCCCTTGTGGGATGCTTAAAGCTTGAGCCGTCAGGTAAGGTTATTCCTTCGGGGCGTTTGGAGGCATTTAATGCTGGAGATTAGTAATGCGTGAGATTATTGCAGGCCATAGCACTCGTGTTTTTAGCAAAGTACGCGACGCTGTTGAGATTCCGGATTTAGTGGCAATACAGAGAAGCAGTTACGATCGCTTTTTGCAAAGAGACGTGGCGCCAACGAAAAGAGAGCATGTCGGACTCGAAGCCCTTTTCCAGGAGACGTTTCCTATCGAAAGCTATGATAAGAAAATGCTTTTGGAGTACCTCTACTACGAACTGGAAAAGCCGCATTATACACCTATGCAGTGCCGGCAGTTACGGCTGACCTACGGCTATCCGCTGAAAATCTGGTGCAGACTGCGCAGCAAAGAAGGTGAAGATCTGGCTGAGCAGGCAATGTATCTTGGTGAAATGCCGGTCATGATAGGCGGCGGTGAGTTCATTGTCAATGGGGCGGTGCGCGTCATAGTAAGCCAATTGCACCGAAGTCCGGGTGTTGATTTTCTTATCGAAAGCAAAGAAGGCGACAGGGTGCTGCATGGCGGTAGAGTCATACCGGAAAGAGGTAGCTGGATAGAGATTGGTGTTTCAAACAAGGATACTTTGGTTGTCAGAATTGACCAGTCCAGCAAGATACCGGCAACCATTTTTCTACGAGCTATGGATCCTGTCTATAGTACGACGGAACAAATCCTGCGCTTGTTTTATACGACAAAAGCAGTGCCGATTACTAAACTTACGCCGACAATGTGGGCCGTCGAACCGATCGTGGACAAAGAATCCGGTGAAATCATAGTCAAAGCCGGCGCTCAAATCAGTGATAAGGCTTCTTTAATTCAGGCAGCGTATGCAACGCCCAAAAAGAAAAGTGCTAAGAAACAAACAAAAGCCAAAAAGTCGAAAGGATCAATTACTGTAGAAGTTATTGAGAATGCTCGAGATACTCTTATCTTGAATACCATTGCTGAGGATGATTGCCAAAGCCACGAACAGTCGCTGTTGAAGTTTTATATGAGATTGAGACCCGGCAATCCACCTAATAAAGAGAAGGCGAAAACCTTCTTTGCAGAGAAATTCTTCGATTCGAACCGCTACCGTCTCGGGAAAGTTGGCAGGTTCAGGATAAATCGTAAGTTTGACCAGAACATTGACGAAAATGAGATGACGCTTCGGCCTGAAGACTTCCTCAATACTATGAAGTACATAACAGGCTTACGCAATAATGAAGGACATGTCGACGACATCGACCATCTGGGCAACAGAAGGTTGCGTACGATTGACGAGCTCGCTGCCGATGAAATCAGAAAAGGGCTGCTTAAGCTTCGCCGGACCGTGCAGGAACGGATGAGTATGAAGAGAGACGTTGAGCAGACCCTGCGTATCGCAGATTTGGTGAATTCCAAGAGCGTCTCGAGCAGTATCAACTATTTCTTCGGTCGTGGCGAGTTGAGCCAGGTTGTTGACCAGACTAATGCTTTGAGTCAATTGACTCACGAGAGACGTCTATCCGCTCTTGGGCCTGGCGGACTCAATAGAAGACGGGCAGGCTTTGAAGTTCGTGACGTTCATATCAGCCATTACGGCAGAATCTGTCCGATTGAAACCCCCGAGGGCACGAATATCGGCCTGATTGCTTCGTTGGCAATATTCGCTTCGATTGACGAATATGGATTTCTACTTACACCGTATACCAAAGTCAAGAACGGCAAGGTCACAGACAGCATCGAGTACCTGCGTGCCGATCAGGAAATGAAAGTAATATTTGCACCCCCGAGCGCCATCGATCCCCAGAACAACAGAATCAGAAAAGGTTTTGTACTTGCAAGAAAGAGTGGTGAATTGGCTAGTGTCTCCAGCGACGAAGTAGACTACGTTGATATTTCACCCAAACAAATTGTTGGGATTTCGGCTTCACTTATCCCGTTTCTTGAACACGACGATGCAAACAGGGCCTTGATGGGTTCGAACATGCAGCGACAGGCAGTTCCGTTGCTAAGGACCGAACCGCCTTTGGTTGGCACCGGTATGGAAGCAGTAGTTGGCCAGAACTCAAGCATGGTCGTCCGTGCCACAAACAGCGGTGTAGTTACCAATGTCGATGCAACCAATATAGTCATTAACCAGACAGATGATTACAATCTCGCCAAATTTGTTGGTTTAAATGAAAGAACGTGTCTTAATCAAAAGCCTATAGTTCAGCTTGGAGAAAAGATTAAGGCCGGCCAGATCATAGCGGACGGCGGGGGTACTGCCGATGGCGTACTGGCGCTCGGCAAAAATGTTCTTGTGGGATTTGTCTCTTTTGACGGCTTTAACTTTGAGGATGCTATTATCGTCAGCGAAAAACTATGTAAGGACGACAGCTTTACGAGCATTCACATCGACGAATTTACAGCCGAAGTTCGGGAGACACGCCTCGGCAAAGAGGAATTTACATGCGATATTCCCAATGTTAGTGAAAGAGCCCTGCGGAATCTCGATGAACACGGAGTAGTGCGAGAAGGAACAAGGGTCTGCCCCGGCGATATTCTCGTAGGTAAAGTGGTGCCAAAAAGCAAAACGGAATTGACGCCTGAAGAAAAACTGCTGCACGCCATTTTCGGCAGGGCCGGGGAAGATGTCAAAAATGACTCGCTCGAACTGCCCAGCGGATATGAAGGAGTAGTAATAAAAGCGGAGCGATTCAACCGGCGTGGTGCCGGCACGGAAGAACAGAAGAAAGAGCTGGCAGCCCAGATAAAAGAATATGAAAAGCAAATGAAGGCCAAAGAATGTGTGATATTCAGGCAAATGGTTGATGCTATCCACAAGAAATTCGACGTCAATATCGTCGATCCGTCCACACGTCAGAAAGTCGGCGCAAGCACTGATGATGAGGTTATTTATGAACAGATAGAAAGCTTTAATATCAAGTGGATCAAACCCGCATCGCTCCGGGACAATGCGCAAAAAATCGTGGACAGATTCTGGGCCAAGATTACTGAAATTCAGGAAGAGAGGGCCCACAGGATTGAAATCCTGAAACACGGCGACGAGTTGCCAAGCGGAGTTTTGCAGATGGTAAAAATCTACGTCGCAATTAAAAGATCATTGTCAATTGGCGACAAAATGGCTGGACGTCACGGCAACAAGGGCGTTATTGCCAAGATTATGCCTGAGGAGGATATGCCGTATCTCGAAGATGGTACGCCTCTTGAAATATTATTGAATCCTCTCGGGGTTCCGAGTCGAATGAATGTAGGCCAGATTCTTGAAACTCATCTCGGCTGGGTGGCGAAAGTTTTAGGCTTTAATGCTATTACACCGGTCTTTGATGGTGCTACTGAAGATGATGTCCAAAAATTAACGGCCGAAGCGAACGAGCTTATGAGCAGGCGAAAGACTGAACTCGAAGAGGAAAAACAAGTGCCGTCACCCGGCGAATTATTCGTTAATGTACCGGATGTTTTGAAGATTCAGTTGTATGATGGCAGAACAGGTGAGCCGTTTGATCAAAGGGCAACCATCGGATACATCTATATGATGAAACTACATCATCTTGTCGATGACAAGATTCACGCACGAGCAACCGGGCCGTATAGCCTGATTACACAGCAGCCGTTAGGCGGCAAAGCCAGAACCGGTGGGCAAAGATTCGGAGAAATGGAAGTTTGGGCACTGGAAGGATACGGGGCTGCTTATACACTGCAAGAGATGCTCACCGTAAAAAGTGATGATGTTGAAGGACGAACGAAAATTTACGAATCAATGGTCAAAGGACAAAACACTCTTGAAGCTGGTACACCATTATCCTTCGACGTATTATGCAATGAGTTAAGAGGATTGGGATTAAACATTCAGCTTGAGAAGAAACGGCTTGGAAGCGCTGCTCTATAAGTAAGAATGATCCTTGATTATAGAATTACCACATTTCGATTGTAAGGGGTCTTAAATGTTAGGAAGTATTTACGATCGCATAAATGACTATGGTTCAGTCAAAATATCGTTGGCTGGTCCTAATGATATTCGCAGTTGGTCTTTTGGCGAAGTACGAAAGCCTGAGACCATTAATTACCGTACTTATCGGCCGGAAAAAGACGGCCTGTTCTGTGAGCGAATATTCGGACCCGAACGCGACTGGGAATGTGCATGCGGAAAATACAAAGGAACAAAGTTTAAAGGTATAATTTGCGACCGATGTGGTGTGAAAGTTACACATAGTCGAGTGCGAAGAAAGCGAATGGGGCATATCAATCTCGCCGCTCCGGTTGTGCATATATGGTTTTTCAAAGCCATACCTAATCGGCTGGGCAACCTTTTGGCTATGAAAAGCGCCGACCTCGAGAAAATTATATATTTTCAGGAATATGTCGTTACTGATCCCGGGCAAACACCATTGAAAACCGGACAACTATTCACCGAAGAAGATTTCAAGGATGCTACGAACAAATATGGAAAAGCATTCAAAGCAGCAATGGGCGCCGAAGCCATTAGGGCACTGCTTGAAAATCTCGAACTCGATGAAATTAGCAGCCAGCTTACGCAGGCGGTTACAAAGACAAACAGCAAGCAGAAGATTAACGATCTCACGAAACGTCTTAAGATCATTAATCAGGTCAAAAACAGCAACAATAAACCTCAATGGATGGTTATGGAGGTAATACCTGTCATTCCGCCGGATTTAAGACCCCTGGTCTTGCTCGAGAGAGACAATTTTGCTACAAGTGATCTGAATGATCTCTACAGGAGAATTATCAATAGAAATAACCGCTTAAAGAAGCTCATGGACCTCAATGCCCCCGAAGTGATTATACGCAATTAGAAACGAATGCTTCAGCAGGCGGTAGATTCATTGATGGACAACGGACGCTGCCGCAGGTCTGTTTTAGGTAGTAATAACCGGCCACTTAAATCTTTGACCGATATGATTAAGGGCAAGCAGGGCCGATTTCGAGAGAACCTGCTTGGCAAGCGCGTAGACTATTCGGCTCGGTCAGTAATTGTTGTAGGTCCTGATCTTAAACTCTATCAATGTGGTCTTCCGAAAAAAATAGCTCTGGAACTGTATCAACCGTTCATTATTCGCAAGCTGAAACAACACGGATTAGCCGATACGATTAAAAGTGCTAAGAGGATGATTGAGCGACGTGATGAGCAGGTCTGGGACATCCTGGAAGAAGTCATTCATCAGCACCCTGTCCTGCTAAACCGTGCACCCACCCTCCATCGGATGGGTGTTCAGGCCTTTGAGCCTGTGCTCGTTGAAGGCAATGCTATTATGCTTCATCCGTTAGCTTGCAGGGGTTTCAATGCAGACTTTGACGGCGACCAGATGGCAGTGCATTTGCCGTTGAGTGTCGAGGCACAGGCGGAAACTTATATCTTGATGATGACGACGGCCAATATTTTTTCGCCGTCAAACGGCTCGCCAATGGTCGGACCGTCTCAAGATATGGTGATGGGCAATTACTATTTAACCTATTTGGAAACTCGTGATGCTCCGGGAACCGAAGAGTTGAGAGTATTCCGAGATACTTTTGAAGCAATAATGGCCCTCGAAACAGGCAAAATCGATTTGCACACAAAGATTAAAGTTCGCCTCGCTAATCCTAAGATCATTACAGATTCAGACAAAGTTCAAAATACAAAGGTTGTTGAAACGACAGTTGGCCGGTGCATATTCAACGACATGCTTCCTGATGGAATGCCGTTTTATAATGTAACAATGTCTCAGAAAATGCTCAGCCGAGTAATTAGTAACTGTTTTGAATTTACCGGCTCAGCCGAAACAGTAGATCTGCTTGATAGAATAAAGAATTTAGGCTTCAAGTATGCCACACTAGCTGGCTTGAGTTTTGGGATTACGGATCTGAAGATTCCTGCAAGAAAGGCTGATATTATTGATGAGACCGAGAAGAAGGTCAGCAAAATCCGCAAGAATTACAACAATGGCGTTTTGACCGAAGGCGAAAGATATAATCAGGTTATTGACGCTTGGACGAATGCCCGAGTTGAGGTCACTAACGAGATGATGCAAGGCTTTAAGGAAGATGTTAAAGCAGATGGCACGCCGTACCTGAATCCGATATACCTTATGAGTGATTCCGGGGCACGAGGAAGTGTTGACCAGATTCAGCAGCTTGCGGGAATGAGAGCGCTAATGGCCAAGCCCAGCGGAGAGATTATTGAGACACCTATTAAATCAAACTTCCGCGAGGGTTTAAGCGTGCTTGAGTACTTTAGCTCGACGCACGGAGCGCGTAAAGGACTGGCGGATACTGCCTTAAAGACAGCTAATTCCGGCTATCTTACACGCAAGCTTATCGACGTGGCACAAAATCTAATCGTCATTGAACACGACTGTCAGACCTTGCAGGGGATTACTAAAGGGACGGTTAGTAAAGGAGAACAAATTAATATTCCTCTTTCTCAGCTTATTATCGGCAGAACAGCCAGAGACAATATTCGTAATCCGGTAACAGATGAAATGATCGTGCACGAGAATGAGGTAATAAACCAGGAAGCGGCGTCAAAAATCGAGGCTTTAGGCCTTGATGCCATCAGGGTCAGAAGTGCGCTGACCTGTGACAGTCCGTTTGGAGTCTGTGCGAAGTGTTACGGTTTGGATATGAGTACCGGGAAATTAGTCGAACAAGGCTCAGCTGTGGGTATTGTGGCGGCACAATCCATTGGAGAACCGGGAACACAATTGACATTAAGGACATTCCATACCGGAGGAGTCGCCGAAAGAGCTATTCTTGAAAGAGAACAAAAAGCCACACATGCAGGAAAGGTTCAGTATCGCGACATAAATGCGGTTGAAATCGAGCAAGAAGAGGGCATAATAGCGACAGTGGCACTTAAGCGCAATGGCGAAATAGCCATTATTGACGCAAAAGATCGAGAGCTTGACAGATTCAAAGTGCCATATGGGTCTACAGTTTTGGTTGATGACGGTCGGAACGTTAAGGTCGGAACCACTCTGTTCAAATGGGACCCGCACCGTACGCCGATCTTGGCGGAAGTAGCCGGTCTTATACGATTCGTTGATATCATTGTAGGCGAGACCATTGGCATTGAAGAGGAGCGAAAAGGACAAGTTGGCAAGCCGATAGTAATCGAGCATAAGGGTGACAAGCATCCTCAAACTATCATAGAGGATCCCGACGGCAAAATACTCGATGTTCACTATTTGCCTGCAGGAGCAAGAATTGAAGTTATCGAGGGCGAGCAGGTTCAGGCCGGACAATTACTTGCACATCAGCCCAGAGCCAGCGGAGGTACGCAGGACATAACAGGAGGTCTGCCCAGAGTTACCGAGGTATTTGAAGCACGCAAGCCCAAAGATCCTGCCGCAATGGCTGAGATCAGCGGGCGGGTCGAGTTGCGAAGTGATAAACGCAAGGGCAAAATGACGATTACAATCAGAAGTGAATCCGGCATGGAAAAAGAACACCATGTACCGCGCGATAGACATCTGAACGTTCATACCGGTGATTTCGCCGAAGCCGGTGACGCCCTGACAGACGGCCCGTTGGTGCCGCATGATATTCTGCGAATTAAGGGCGAAGAAGCCCTGCAAAGATATTTAACGATAGAAATTCAAAATGTCTACCGTTCACAAAATGTCGGCATCAACGATAAACACATTGAGATAATATGTTCTCAGATGATGCGAAAAGTCGAGATTGAGACTGTTGGTGACAGCTCATTTTTGCCGGGTGAGGTCGTTGATAAATTCGTATTCAGAAAAGAGAACGAACAATTAACAAATAGCGTCAGAATTACTGACGTTGGAGATGCGACTGATTTACAGGTCGGCCAAACTGTCGACAAGAAAGAACTGGCCGGTATCAACGAAAAGAACGAAAACATTGGCGGCAAAGGAGCCACGGGTCAAAAAGCTAAACCTGCGACTGCCAATACATTGCTTTTGGGTATTACAAAGGCTTCACTGTGGTCGGAGAGTTTTATCGCCGCAGCCAGTTTCCAGGAAACAACTAAAGTTCTCACTGAGGCCGCTTTAGCCGGTAAAACAGATGAACTTCACGGCCTAAAGGAAAATGTAATACTCGGCCATCTTATACCGGCCGGTACGGCCTTCAAACCACATTTGGACATAAAGGTCAAGCACCTTGTTGAAGCTCCGCTGCCGAAGGAATTTGAAGAGGTCGAGGAGATTAAGGAAGCCAAAGAGGCTGAGGCAAAGGCAGATGCTGCTGTCAGAGAAGCCTTGGGAATCAATTGATTCAAAATCAATTAGCAGGGCTTTCCTTAATGGAATTACTCTTAGTTCCTGTTTTGCAGAACTAATTGGGTGGCAATAGTGATTCAAAATAGTACTATGTATTACTATTGCCGGGGACGTCCCTGAATTTGCTTTGCCAATTCTGCCATGGCTTTAAGTTTTTGAACATCCAACGGTTGTTCCCTGAGTTCTTTCGGTACTCTAACTTTCTCGGTCTTTTCTCTAAGAATCCTGTCAGATTGCTTGCGTGCGTTGATTCTGCGTTTGGATTGTTTTTTAGCGGCTTTTAACTCGCCAGGTTGCTGCTTTGCTTGTTGCTTGACCGTGTTGCTTTCGGCGGATTCATGCTGTGGATGTTCTTTAACGGCTGGCACTTCAATAATCGGCTGTTTAGGTTGTTGCTCGGCTTGCTTGACATGATTATTTACGGCAGCTTTGTTCTGGAGTTTTTCGTTTGCAGCCGTTAATTCGGTGACCTGCTGCTCAAGGCGTACCTCAATTTGCTTATGTTTGCTGATTTCGTATTGGAGTTGTTGAACTTGTTCATTCAACTTCTCCAATTGTTCTTTTGTTTTCCTTAGTTTCGCGTACTTTTTGGGTAAAGAAGCCGAGTGGTCTTTTTTCAAATCTTCGATTTTCAGGTGGCTTCTATTGTCGGCTAATTTGACGCCGATTATAGGTGAGCGTTCTCTGACCTGATTTACATATACACTTCTGGTTGTACTCTTTTGCTGTTGCCATATAATCAATAGTAGCAGAACCAGAGATATTAATACTATTACAAGCAGTTCCCATCTTTCCCAATGTCTAAAGTATAGCCACGAGAAGTACTTTGTCAGTTTTAATATGAGATTATTGACGGTCATCCTTTTGTACTTTCCAATCTTAGGCTAATCGCCAATCCTTTCATTCTATTGCTATATTATAAGACTATGTCCGAGATAAGCTCAATATTAATAGTTCTATCAAGGATCATTGTCAAAATACAAACAAACTTCGTTTTCTTACTTGGCATTTCTTCACAACGGAGTCCGGCTGTTGGTTCAGGCTGTTTTTTCTTTGTTCTCCTGCTGCTTTTGGTCTAATAAAACCTTCTTATCTGGCGGAAAGCTTGATATGATACAATAAGGAAGCCTTCTCACCATTCCTCCAAATATTATATCACCTTGAGTAATAAATGTCAAAGGAAAAATCTTATGATATAAATAGAACAACAACCAATTATAATAGAATTCTTGGCGATAGAACAGTATAAAAAATATCGATTGTAAGTTCAAATTGCAATTCTAAAATATATTTGCTTTGCGAAATGTCTGGTTCTAAAGCCCTTAAGGCTTGTTTTTGGGATTATTCACAAAAATTTTGTATTAGAAGCCTAAAATCTCTTGGATTTTGCGCAGCTTATATTACAATAATGGGCTGTTTTGTCGATGACCAAAGAGAATACTGTATAATTAAAATCAGGAATTACGAATATTATGCCCACTATAAATCAGTTAGTTAGACAACCGCGGTCAAAATCGAAGGGTCGCAAGCGGGTATCCGATATCAGCGGTTCGCCGCAAAAGCGAGGGGTGTGTCTGATTGTAAGGACTCAGACGCCAAAGAAGCCGAATTCGGCGTTACGAAAAATCGCCCGTGTGAGGCTGACCAATGGCAAGGAGGTTACAGCTTACATCCCGGGCATTGATCACAACCTTCAGGAGCACAGCACCGTGATCATTCGCGGAGGTCGGGTAAGGGACCTGCCGGGTGTACGGTATCATATTGTCCGGGGAGTCCTCGACTGTGCCGGTGTGGCTGATCGTAAGCAGGGCAGAAGTAAATATGGAGCAAAGAAAGCAAAATAAATTAGTTATATGGTGACCGGTTAGATCATTGAATCATAGCCAAATTGAGGAAAATAATGTCTAAAAAGTTTACCGCTTCAAGTCAACAATTAAAGCCGGATCCGAAGTTTAGCAGCAAATTGGTTTCGAAATTCATAAACTGTCTGATGTTGGACGGCAAAAAAAGCACTGCACAGATGGTCTTTTATGATGCCATGGATATAATAAGCGAGAAAATTAAAGATGTCAGTGCTCTTGAGGTGTTCGAAAAGGCCATCAACAACGCTAAACCGTTGATTGAGGTTCGCAGCAAACGTGTTGGGGGAGCCAGTTATCAGGTGCCAATGCAAGTAAGTTCCAAGCGCCAACAATCACTCGCCTTCAGGTGGATTATGGCCTCGGCCAGGTCTAAGAAGGGCAAGCCTATGAGCCAGCGTTTGGCCACGGAATTGTTAGATGCCTATAACGAAAGCGGTGGTGCGATGACAACACGAGAGAACATCCACAGAATGGCTGAGGCGAATAAAGCGTTTGCTCACTTTGCCTGGTAAGAAGTATTGCTTATAACTGCCACGGTGCGTTTTTCAGAATGACCGTGGCAGTTTTCTTATAGTAGTGCAGCGTGTATATTGCCGTGTAGGGCAAGTCTCTTGTGCCTGACAATGCAACTGAGTGGGATTGTCCCTCAATAAGACATGAGAAAAGAATAATGTCGAGCACTCTGGAAAAACTTCGCAATATTGGCATTATGGCCCATATTGACGCCGGTAAAACTACGGTGACCGAGCGTATTCTTTACTATGCGGGCAAAACGTACAAAATGGGAGAAGTCCATAACGGTACTGCGGTTATGGATTTTATGGAGGAGGAACAAAAAAGAGGTATCACGATCACATCGGCGGCGACAAAATGTCCCTGGAAGGATTTTGAAATCAACCTTATCGATACGCCGGGACATATTGATTTTACCGCCGAGGTCGAAAGGTCTTTGCGTGTTCTTGATGGCGCAGTAGCGGTGTTTGACGGTAGCGAGGGTGTGCAGGCACAGAGCGAGACTGTCTGGAGACAAGGGCAAAAATATAATCTGCCTTGTCTTTGCTTTGTGAACAAGATGGACAAAATTGGCGCCGACTTTGAGATGACTATTGATAGTATTCGGGATAAGCTCCTTGCAAATCCAATCATATTACAGGTTCCTATTGGGGCGGGGGATTCCTTTACCGGGATAATAGACCTGATAAAGATGCAGGCGGTTTTCTATCAAACCGAAAAGATGGGAGCAACTTTCGAAGAAACTGAGATTCCCGCTGAATTTAAACAGTCTGCTCAGCAGCAAAGAAACCAGATGATTGAGCTTGCAGCCGAATATGACAGTGAACTCATGGACACTTACGTCCATGACAAGCCAATCAATGTTGAAATGATTGTAAAGGCAATTAGAAAAGGGACCTTGAGCAACAAGCTTCATCCTGTTTTTGTTGGCTCTGCCTTAAAATATGTCGGCGTTCAAAGGCTTCTCGATGGTGTCCTGGCATATCTGCCTTCTCCATTGGACAAAGAGGTCCTTACCGGACATAAACCAACCGATAAGGACAAAAAAATATCTATTAAGTGCGACCTTAACGGCAGTATGGTGGCGCTTGCATTTAAGATCACCAGCGATGTGCACGGCGATTTGAGTTTTCTGCGGATTTACCAGGGCAAATTGAAGTCCGGCAGTAGAGTTTTGAATACAAATCGCAATAAGCGTGAGAATATTACAAGAATATTTGAAATGCATGCAAATGAAAGGAAAATTCTGGATTCAGCCCGAGCCGGTGACATCGTTGCGGTTGTAGGACTAAAACAAACACTCACAGGTGATACTATTTGTGATCCTAAGAAACCTGTTTCTCTGCCGAGTATTACATTTCCACAGACGGTCATGAATATGTCGATTGAGCCCAGAACTGCTGCTGAAAAAGCGAAATTGGCAGATGCACTGGCTGACTTGAAACGCGAGGATCCGACTTTTGAATGTAAAACGGACGCCGACACTGGCCAGACAATCATTAGTGGAATGGGTGAATTGCACCTGGAAGTATTGCAGCACAAGCTGATAAGAGAAAAAGGAGTAAATGTCAGAGTTGGCAAACCGCGTGTTGCCTACAGGGAAGCTATCACAAAATCGGTTCAGGCAGAGGGTAAATTTATACGCCAAACAGGTGGTCATGGCCAATACGGCCATGTTATCTTACAGGTTGAGCCGTTGCTTACTGAGGACGGCCATTGGAGCAGTGATATTGAGTTTCAGAGCAAAGTTTCTGCTGATGCGGTTCCGAGAGAGTATGTTCCTGATGTGGAAAAGGGGAGTTCGGATGCTTTAGGCAGTGGAGTATTGGGGGGCTATCCTGTCGTGGGGATTAAAATTACTTTGATTGATGGATCATTTCATTCTGTTGATTCTTCAAGTTTAGCTTTTGAACAGGCCGCATCAATAGCAGTCGAAAAGGCGGTTAAAAATGCAGAGCCAGTCTTACTTGAGCCGGTAATGCGTCTTCAAGTAATTGTTCCACAATCCAATTTTGGGGCCGTACAGGGTAATTTGCTTGGGAAAAGGGGTT
>JBARRE010000257.1:0-14437 GCA_049644065.1 Sedimentisphaerales bacterium
GTTCGAGAAGTGAGCAACCAGACTTCCCACAACCTTTGGGACGATACCGAATATTATGAAAAAGTCTGTTTTTCTCTTATTAATAAGCATATTTGCCGCCAATTTGATGGCTGCGCCGCCAAAGGTCGAGCTCATCCGTGGCGAAAACAGAATCGACGTTATAATTGCCGGGGAGCCTTTTACAAGCTACCTTTACGGCAGCGATCTGACCAAGCCGCTGCTGGTTCCGGTGCGGACACCTTCCGGCATCGAAGTCAGCCGGCGCCATCCGCTCACCAGGATAGAGGGCGGCAGTATGGATCACGAGCACCATATCGGCATTTTCTTTGCCGTCGACCAGGTCAACGGCGTCAAATTCTGGAACAACACCAGCCTCTCACCACAGATCAGGCATGTGGAAATCACAGAGGTAGCCGGCGGTGCAGGTTCCGGAAAACTCTCTACCGTCGCAAATTGGGTGGACGAGAAGAAGCAGGTCCTGCTTGAGGAAAAAAGAACGATACTCTTTGTCGCCGGTGAATATGAGCATGAATATGCCATCGACCTAAGTATTGACCTGACGGCTAAGTGCCCCCGCGTTCTGTTCGAAGACATCGAGGAAGGAATGCTTGCGATCCGCGTCAGCGACTATCTCAGAGAGAGCGATCCTGAAATCTCGCCGCAGCCGGGCCGGCAGTTGCTGGCTGAGTCAGTATTAGGCACCGGCAGATATTTCAGCTCCAACGGCGACGAGACGGCAAAAAATGTCTGGGGCAAGCGGGCACGCTGGGTGGCCCTGCAGGGACTCAGGCAGGGCAAAGTCGTCGGCGTCGCCATTCTAAACCATCCGGCCAGCATAAACTACCCCACTTACTGGCATGTGAGAAATTACGGCCTGTTCTCGGCCAACCCGCTCGGTCAGGGTGACTTCCAAAGGCAGCAGCCGCGGAAATATCGTAAGAACAAAGTAATGTCGCTTCGGCTCACGCTCGAACAGGGCGAGACGGCACATTTCAGGTTTCTCATGATTGCCTACGAAGGATTCCGAACTAAGCGGCAGATTGAAAAAAGATTCAAAAAATTCGCAGAGTGAAGGGAGATTGACAATGAATAACCTTACACGCAGAGATTTTGTTAAAAGTACCGCGGCGGTCGGTGCCGCTCTGGCTTTGCCATTCTCGAAGGCACGAGGCGCCAACGATGACATTCGCGTCGGCGTAGCGGGCATTCGCGGCCGCGGCGACGGACTCGCTAATGAATTTAACGGACTTAAAGGCGTGCGGGTCGTCGCATTATGCGACGTAGATAGCGAAGTCCTGGATAAGCGGGTAAAACAATTCAAAGACCGCAACGGAACAGTCGCCGGCTACGGTGATTATCGCCGGATGCTCGAAGACAAATCCATCGATATCATCGCCATCGCCACGCCCGACCATTGGCACGTGCCTATAGCCGCTGCCTCAGTAGTGGCCGGCAAGGATGTGTACGTGGAAAAGCCGCTCAGCCACACCATCGCCGAAGGTCGCTTGCTGGTGAACCTGGCTCGCAAGCATGGCAAGATGGTGCAGCACGGCACGCAGGCACGAAGCAGCGACGGAATCAGAGAAGGAATCGAATATCTCAAATCGGGCAAGCTCGGCAAGATCCGTATGGCCAAGGCGATCGATTGCCAACTGCGTGGCCCCATCGGCCGCGAGCCCGACAGCGAAACGCCGCCCGGCGTGAATTACGACCTCTGGCTCGGCCCGGCACCGAAGCGGCCTTTCAACAAGAACAGGTACCACTACAACTGGCACTGGTTCTGGGACTACGGCACGGGCGACACCGGCAACGACGGTATCCACCAGATCGATATCGCCCGCTGGGGACTCGGCGTGGAAATGCCGAACGCCGTCTCGTGCAGCGGAGGGCAGTTATTCTACGACGACGACCACGAAACGCCCGATACCCAGGTCGCGACATTCGAATATGACGATGTCTACCTGATGTATGAGATGCGATTGTGGACGCCTTATTATCTCGAAGGTCACGATAACGGCGACGTCTTCTATGGCGACGAGGGAACAATGTCCATCGGCAGAAAAGGCTGGCAGGTGACATTCAAGAACGGCAAAGAGGGCCCGGGCGGCCAACGCGGCAGCTACTCGCACGCCGAGAATTTCATCAAAGCCGTCCGCAGCCGCAAAACAAGCGACCTGAACGCCGACGTCGAAATCGGGCACCGCTCGGCAACGCTCTGCCACATGGCCAATATCGCAATGCGCGTCGGCCGCCGGCTAAAATTCAACGCCGGGCTGGAACGTTTCATCGACGATGCCGAAGCCAACACATACCTGACCAAGCAATACCGCCAAGGCTATGAGCTGCCGACGCTGTGACGCCCGATCAGGCCCCAAAGTATGTTGCCACCATGAGCAACACTGACCCGGATAGGCTTTTTCTTCACTTTGGGTGTACTTGCTCGATTTTGGGCGAAAAAAGGGGGTACAGACTATAGAGTCGAAAAATTTTTCAGGAAATATTTATTTTCGCTTGACTTTTTGTCGAACTGTATACATAATGTATACGTGAGGATAATAGGAAAGCTTAAATTACAGAGCTTTTGGCGAAGCCATCAGCAGGCAAGGAAGCCTCTTGAAAAGTGGGTTCAAGTTGTTGAAGATGCAGAGTGGTGCAACTGGTCACAACTGAAATCGACTTTTGGAAAGGCTGACTTAGTCCAAACGAAGACAAACACGTATGTTGTTTTTGATATTGGTGGTAACAAGTATAGGCTGGTAACTATAGTGAATTTTAGAGGGCAGATCGTTATTGTTGATGTGGCTTTAACTCATCGCCAATACGATAAGGCCAAATGGAAAGGGTAAGCATGAGCCTTACTGTGCAACAAGTAAATAATCATACGGGTCGTATTCCCAGTACCCTTCTTGGTTTACAGAAAAGATTTTTTGTGCTCCGGCCTATTCATAACAAAGTTGATTATCAAGATGCGCTTGCGGTTGCAGCAGGACTGTCCTCGCGTACCGATTTGAACTCTGAGCAAGCTGATTATTTAGAAGTTTTAACAAAGGTTATTGCTGATTACGAAGAAAAGCATTTTGAGATGTCAAAACATAGTCCTCAAGAGATACTAAAATTCATGGTGGAGGAAAACGAAATGAGCGGTTCAGATCTGGGACGCATTTTGGGCAGCAGAACTTTAGGACCGGCCCTTCTTCGCGGAGAGAGGTCTCTAAGCAAAACGCACATCAAAAAGTTGGCGAGCTATTTTTCTGTCAGCCCCGCCCTGTTTTTTGGCTGAGTTGGCGCGTGGGCCGCCGGCTGAAATTCGACGCCGCAAATGAACGCGTCATTGATGATGTCGAAGCCAACACCTACCTGACCAAACAATACCGCAAAGGCTACGAGCTGCCGACGCTATAAAGGTTAAAACGCCTTGCAGCTTGTGTGACAAGCTCACAATGTCATTCTAAAGGGAGGGTAGCGTAGTGAAGAATCTCTATTTCGCAGGTGAGATTCTTCGGCTTCGCCTCAGAATGACAAATGCTAAGGCTAGTTCGGACATGCTCCAAAAGGTTTCACTTTGCGGCCTTTGGACCGTCGGGGCCCAATGGATCAATCTGCTTTAGGTTCTTGCTCTTTAATACTTTGTAGCAGTCGGGCAGGTCGAACGACTTTAGGATGTTCGGCACGAGGGCTGAGAGCGGCCATGAATAAGTTTCCGACTCGGCGATCTCGGAATAACTGGTCAGGGCGTTTTTCAGCGTAACCTGATTAACCTGGTTCGACAAAACGGCGGCAAACGTGGCTGGGATAGTGCCCCAGCCTTTGGCGACTAAGTGGATTTCCTCGTGGCCGTTACTTTGGAGCCAGCCGAGCACGCGGAGAATATCACGGGTCCTTTGGCCCGGATACGGTTTGCCGAGCATAATAGAATGGATCGCGTAGAAGTAGTCGCTGCCGTAATCGCCGAGATACGAATTCTCATTGCACGTATCCGGCTGGGATTCTCCGATGCCCCGCATGTCGCACGTGTAGAAAGCGGCGTTGGGCTCGGCGGTGATTAACTCTTTGATAAGCGGTTCGGAGCGAAGTTCGGCGTCGCTGGACTGGTGCGAGATGTAAAGGATGGCCCGCTTTTGCCCTTTGGGCGGCCGGGAGTACAGCCGCTCGTCGGAAAGACAGTACACCACGGCGAGAATCCCCGGCTCGGTCTCGACAAGGTAGGTCGTCCAGTTCGGCTTGGGGAATCGGCGCGAACTCCAGTTGCGGAGTATGCGGTATTCGGGCGGCTTTTTAGCCTGCAAAGCGGCCAATCCCCTGAATCCCAGCACTTGTGCAATACGTCGCTTTAGCATGGGAGCGGGAATATTTTTACGTCGCTCTTTCGCCAGTTGCTGGGAAAGCTCTTGTGTAAATGAATAGATAGGGCGCGAATTCAACTCGCAGACCTGCCCGCGCGGAGCACAGTAGAGCGTTTCGTCTTTTTCGATCACCAACTCCGGCTCTTTCTGTGCATCGGAGACGCCGGTAGCACGGTTGAACCATTGGTACATGGCCTCGCGGTTTTCCTGGGAATAGCCGTGGTAGCCCGGGCCGATGAAAAGCTCGATGTTGTCTTCGGCGCCCAAAAGTCCATACAGGTGACGAAGCCGCTGATAGGCCTCTTCGGCACCGCGGGCGTCGAAGTAGTCTTTCTCCTTTGCGAGAATGATGACCGGCTTGGGCGCCATGGCGGCAAGAAAATCGGAATGGTCGAGCCCTAAAGCTAACGCATTGGGCGGGCACTGCTCGGTGTCGGCGGGCAGCTCGTTCTCCGTGTTCCGGCGGAAAGTGATGACAAAGCAGCTCGGCGCCGCCATTGTCCAGCGAGGTTCGACGCCGCACAGCCAGGTCGTCATCGTACCGCCGCCCGAGTTGCCGGTAACACCGATATGCTTCGGGTCGACTTCGTCCCGGCTCAGCAGGTAATCGAGGGCGCGTATGCCGTCCCAGGCCCGCCAGGAGCCGAAAAACTCGCCGACCAGGAACTGCTGGTTGCCGGCGTATAAATGCTCGCGGACGCCGACGCCGATTTTAGATTTCAGGTTCTCGTCCGGGTACTGGAGGCGTTCGCCCTGGCCGATGGGATCGTAAATCAAGACGACGTAACCCTGCCGGGCGAGTCCCTGGGCGAAGGATTGGTACAAATTTATCATTTTCCCGGTTGCCGAGTGGCCGCACGTTCCGACAACGCCGGGCAGCGGAAAGGCTCGCCCCTTGGGGATATACAAATTGGCGGTAACAAGAAAGCCGGGCCGGCTTTCGAAAATAATGTTCTCTATCTTGTACGCATCCCGTTCGACGACGCCGGTGATGCGCGGTTTGATCGGCGTCTTTTCAGGCCAGGGCCCGAAGCTCTGCTGGATCTTTTCGCGAACGTCACGGACATACGCTTCGGCGTCGGCCTTTGTTTTAAGGTCGGCCCTGCGCTGATTCGCCTGGTTCTCGATGCGACGCACGGACTTAACGAAATACTCCTGTACCATGCGGGGAAATCGATTGAGAGGCTTTAGCGAATCGCTGTTCGAAGATGCTGCGGCTTTGGCCGGGCTTATATAAAGCAGGGCGGTTATTGCAAGAATGAACAAATATATTGCCCTGATGTGCGGTACATGGTGACATGTTGACTTGCTCGAATAAGCTTTTGAAGGGGCACTAAAATAGAACATTATTTACTCCTCATATTAAACCTCTGTGAGTTTTCGAATTTGTATTATAACCTTTGGAGACGTCAATGGAAACAGGCAAGTTAGATTGAGGATAAAACAGATTTTTGTGACTGCTGTAATTGTAAAATCGAAAAAACCATGACAATATTCCGAAAATATGGATAATGCCTTGAAATTGGAAGTCTGTAGGAGTTATGTGTGAATGAAGCTTAAAATCTGGTTATTAGAGATGCGGCCCCAGTTTCTTCTGCTCTCGGTGACTCTGGTGCTGCTTGGTACGGCGATAGCCCGGCACGAAGGCTGTTTTAACTTGCTTAAATTCGTCCTGACGTTGCTCGGCCTGCTGCTGGCTCATGCGAGCGTCAACGTGCTCAACGATTATTTCGATTACAAGAGCGGCATAGATTTGGAAACGACTCGAACGCCTTTTTCCGGAGGCAGCGGAGTTCTGCCGAACGGACTTCTAAAACCGAAGGGCGTTTATATATATGGCGTGGGCTGTTTGATGGCAGCTTTAGCAATCGGTATTTACCTGACTTTTATTTCCGGCTGGCAGCTTCTACCTTTGATATTACTCGGCGGCCCGGTGATTTACTTTTACACGTCTCATTTAACAAAATGGCTGGCGGGGGAATTCTGGGCCGGACTCGGATTGGGAACGCTGCCGGTTCTCGGGACGTATTTCGTTCAAACCGGCAGATACAGCGTCGAAGCTGTTGTCGCCTCTCTGGCGCCGGGATTCTTAACCGCGATTTTGCTTTTCTTAAATGAGTTCCCCGACGTTGAAGCGGACAAAAAAGGCGGCCGGTATAACCTGGTAATTGCCCTGGGGCCGAGAAATGCAAGCCGGTTATATGCCGGATTGATGGCTATGACATATATCTGCATTATTGGCGGTGTAGTATTCGAATTAATGCCGCCTTTAAGCCTTATCGCCTTTCATTCGATATTTTTTGCTTTCAAAGCGGTTAAAGTGACATTCAAGAATTATGATAATGTTCAGAATATGCTGCCCGCTTTAAAGGCAAACGTTTTAACTGTTCTGGTAACGAATGCTTTTATGGCGCTTGGCTATTTCCTAAGCGGTTCTCAATAAGCATGTAGGTGGCTATTATGTAGAAAAAACTAACTTTATCTTCTTGCCCCGGCAGAAAATATGGAATCGGCAGGCATTGTTAACTTGTCAATGGTCGTTAAATTTCAGGATAAGGACGATAAAGTGATGATTTGAGTAAAGGCAGTCCTGTTTTTTTACTTTCCATGGAGATTGAAAAAAAGTTTAAATATATTTTTATTTTTTTGTTGACTATTGCTACACATGTAGTAGGATTCTATTACGTTTGTAGTAAGGAGAGCAGAATATGAAACTAACTGAACCGGAATGGCTGATCATGAACGCTTTGTGGAAAAAGCATCCTGCGAAAGCACGAGATGTGGTCGAGCGGCTGCCGTCCACCGTAAACTGGGCATATACGACCGTAAAGACTATGCTGGACCGGCTGGTCGAGAAAAAGGCGGTAGGCAAGAACAAGCGCGGCAATATCGGCCTTTACGAACCTCTCGTTTCACGCCGGCAGGCTCGTCGAACTGCAATGAGGATAATGCTGGACCAGGCCTTTGATGGGGCCTTCGGGCCTATGATGCACTTCCTTGTGAAAGATGAGAAGATGTCGGCCAGTCAACGCAAAGAGCTAATCAAAATACTTTCAGGCAAAAGCAGAAAAAAGGGAGAGCGAAAATGATTACACAAATAAATAGTGTCGCTGAGGGCTGGTGGAACTGGATGTGGCCGATGTTATGGCAGGTAAGCGTGCTAATCGTTTTCATTGGCGCGATCGACTTTCTTTTACGAAGGCGCATCTGGCCTCAGGTCAGGTATGCGCTTTGGCTGCTGGTGTTGGTTAAGTTGATATTGCCGCCGACTTTTTCACTTTCCACGAGCGTTATTTCACAGGTTCGGATGCTGGCGGGCCGGACGGTTTCGCAGCTTAGTGACACAGACATGCCGGCTGTTTTACCGGCCGTTAGGACGAGCACGGAAATAACTCCGCTTGCTACGGGCGACAGTATCGAGCCGGCTCCTGATCGTGATGGCATAATGAGCAGTACGGCTGCCGAACCTGCCGGCCGGGTTTTCTCTACCGGCGTTGCGGCATCGGTTGGGCGTGTCGGATTAGACTGGAAGGTCTGCGCGATGGTCGTCTGGCTGGCAGGTGTTATCATACTTGGCTTATGGGCGGCAGTCAGATTCAGGAAGCTCCGGCTGCTCCATAGCGGTAAGTCTTGCGAGGCCGATTTGCCAAAATGGTTTGGGACTTTATTTACTGATACGGCGAAAAAGCTCGGCCTTCGGAAGCTTCCGGGGATAGTTTTATCTCAGAATATTGCTTCTCCGGCGGTTTTCGGAACGTTCAGGCCGGTGCTTGTGCTGCCCGCGGATACAGTCCGTCATCTTTCTCAAAATCGCGCAGAGCACATTCTGCTGCACGAGCTTGCACACATCAAGCGCGGTGACCTTAAGGTGAACAGCTTATATATGCTGTTGCAGATCGTGTACTGGTTCAATCCTCTGCTCTGGCTGCTCCGGCGGCGATTGCAGCATTTGAGAGAGCTTTGCTGTGATGTGACCGTAGCGGGAATTCTGCGGGAAAAGACAACGGATTATCGCGAAACCATCCTGCAGAACGCAAAGTGGCTTCTGGCCGGGCCGGCAAGGTCCGGAATCGGACTGTTAGGATTAGCGGAAGATTCCAACAACCTGTTGGTGCGCCTTGACTGGCTGGAGAAGAAAACATGGAAGTACCGCGGCCTGCGCATTGTCACGGCCTGTGCCGCTATTGCCCTTATGACAGTGTGTGTTCTGCCAATGGCAAAGGCCGGGGCCAAAGCAGAATCATCCAATAAGAGTCTGCAGGCCGCTCAGCTTGATCTGGATTCGCAATCAGACGGTCGGGTGACAAATACTATCAGAGGTTTTGTTACCGACAAACTCGGAAGACCACGGGGTAATGTTTTTATTGCCCCGCAATCAGCGAGTGTGTGGAAAGGGATTCGCAGTGATACACAGGGACGATTTACGCTTGAGGGTGTCACACAGGAGCAGAAGAATTGGATTGCCTACTCACAGGCATCGCAGGCGATGGGACTATTCACGATTCCACAAGACTATGCCGAGCAAACTCTCCATGTGATTCTCAATTTCAACGAAGCTGAAGTTGAGGGCCGCATCGTGGGGCCTGAGGGAAAAGGTTTGGCTGATCGGAAGGTCGAATTTGTAATCAAGGCAAGTCGAGGCTTTACCTACTTTATTCCGTGTTATGGTAAGACCGATCAATATGGAAACTATAGTCACAGCAAAGTCCCTTGTGGTTCGGGTCTGAGCATTCAGGCAAGGCTCGTTGATGCAAATGAGGCCGAGAAGCGATATGTTACCAAGACCGTTGCCTTACGAGACAATCAAATCTTCATACCCATGCCGAGATTGGTGGTCGGCGAGGGAAAGCCGGAGGAAACTGATGATGGTAAAATACTTTACAGTGGCCGTATTGTAAATGAAGAGGGCCGGCCTGTTCCGGGCACAAGAGTCAAAATGTACTTTCGGGTACCCGGACAGATGAGTATATGGAGCAGGTCTGTAATGACCGATGAACAGGGTCGATGGAAGCGGTGTGTGCCCCGGGAACATTCCGAGCCCACCATTCATTTGTTGCATCCGGAATATATCCAGCAGTCGTGGCAAAGAGTTTCTTCTGCGGAACTTCTCAATGGTACCAACGTAATGATTCTGAAACGAGGCCTGCCGCTCAGAGGTGTGGTCAGGAATCAGCAGGGCGAGCCTGTTGAAAATGCCCTGGTTGATACGGGAGGGGGTGACGGTACAAGTCCCTACGGTGAGGTTCTCGAGAATTGCACTACGCCGCGGACATTGGCTGACGGTTCTTTTAGTGTTGGCGGATTGGCTGCCAATAGCATGGACATCGTCGTTTCTGCCGTTGGATACTCACCTCAGGTCGTTTCTGTTGATATTGCAGACGGTATGAAACCGGTTGAGGTCAGCTTAAAGAGGGGTACAACTTATACAGGCCGGGTCGTGAATATTGACGGCAAACCAATCGAGGGTGTGAAAATCGATGTTGGTGAATGGCGGTTGGGTAATCAGCGAAAAAGTATTGTTCGTATTACTCAAACTGACTCTAAAGGTTATTTTAAGATAGAAAATCTGCCGGATGTGGGAAGTATTCGACTTGGTTTTGGCAAAAGAGATAGCGGTCTTCAGGGTTTCCGCAAAGATATTCCGGAAGATTTGTCGGCGGTAGATCAAATTACAATGTACAAAACACCTGTTTTTGTCGGGAAAGTCGTAGATGACGAAACCGAAGCAGCGATTACGAACTTCACACTCGTCATCGGCATCAACTCAACTGCGTTCGGTGATTCGACCGATTGGAGCAGATACCGCAGGCAGGAGGTGACTTCCGAAGATGGGACATTCAACAAGAAATGGATCGGCTACGGTATAACTTATCCCTTTGAAGGTGACTGCTGTCTTAAAGTAGAGGCGAAGGGATATCTTGCCGGAATTGCTCCGCCGATGAGATTGGGAGAGGAATACGAGCCCTGTGTTATACGTATGATAAAGGCCGATCCGTGGAAAGGGGTGGTAATCGATCCGAAGGGCGCCCCGGCAGTAAAAGCGCAAGTTGGCTGGGTGGGACCCGGTCAAAGTGCGTTTATTAAGAACGGCAAGTTCGATACGACCGGATACACGATCCAGACGGAGGTTATAGTCACGACGGATTCGAATGGCCGATTCGAGCTGCCGCCAAGTCGTGACAAAGGATTTATAGTTGCATTACATGAAAGTGGATATGCTTCGGTAGCATCAGGAGATTTCAAGAACGCCTCTCAAATCCGGCTTATTCCCTGGGCCAGAATCGAAGGTACTATTGTTTCTGCCGATGAGGCAGGCCGTGAGTTTGTTCTTAGTATAAATCCCGTGATATCGCCGGATGAACCCGAGCCCCAATTGATAAGGTGGATGTTCGACAGAACTTCTTTTAGTGGGGAAAATTTCAGTATCAATTTTGTCCCTTCGATACCATTGAACATTGGCCAGGTTATTGAATCGAAACAATACGACGCTGCGTACATTGATCCTGAACCGGGAGAAACATATGAGGTCAAAATTGAGGGCAAGGATCGACTTATAGCAGGAAGGATGTGGCCTTCTTTGGTGGGCAAGATTCTGCCTGATTTCAAGGGCATCAAGACCGATTTTAATCCCGGGCAATACAAGGACAAGATGATTCTCGTGTGCTTCTGGGACATGAATCAGCGTCCGTCGCGGAACTGCATGAGTCAGCTTGCCGGGCGGGCTGAGCAGCTCAGGGAAAAAGGTGTAATCCTTGTCGCAATACAAGCCTCAAAGGTTGATGAAAACGCCCTGGATCAATGGTTCAAGAAATACAATATTTCCTTCCCGTCGGGGATCGTCCGGGCCGATGAGAAAGAAACACTTTTTGCATGGGGCGTCAAATCACTTCCGTGGCTCATTCTGACTGATAGAAACCACATCGTCCAAGCTGAAGGTTTTGTCCTGTCGGAGCTGGATGAAAAGCTAAAAGCAAATAACTAAAAGCTAAAATTATTGTGTCGAGGGCAATAAATCCTTAGTTGCATCTGTAAAACAGGCTTGGCACAAATGAGAAGCATAAAAGTCGCAATGTGTCAGATATTCTCGCTTGACGGCGACCGCAGCGGCAATTTTGTCCGGATTGAGAATGCCATCGGTGAGGCGAAAGATGCCGGAGCCGATATTGCCTGCTTGCCCGAAACTGCGATACTCGGCTGGGTCAATCCCGATGGCCATCAAAGGGCGTGTCCGATTCCGGGGGAAGATTCTGATAAACTTTGCAAGCTGGCCAAAGATTATAACCTTTATCTCTGTATAGGTCTGGCGGAGAAGGAAGGCCGGCGCTTATATGATTCGGTCGTCCTGATCAACAACAGCGGAAATGTTTTGCTCAAGCATCGCAAGATGAATCTGCTGACGGAGTTGATGAGCCCGCCTTATACTCCGGGCAAAAACATCGATGTAGTTGAAACCGGATTCGGGAAGATAGGCCTGCTTATCTGTGCCGACACGCATGACAGTAAAATCCTCAAACGTATGGCGGCGCTAAAGCCGGATTTACTGCTCGTTCCGTACGGATATGCCGCTGCCGAGGACGAGTGGCCCGGTCATGGCAAAGAACTTGAAAAAGTAGTCACAAACACGGCAAAGAAAACCGGAGCGTTTGTCATAGGGACAAACCTCGTCGGCGAAATAACAAAAGGGCCCTGGAAGGGCCGGATATACGGCGGTCAAAGTGTGGCTGCCGACAGAACGGGCCGGATCGTGTCAGTTGCCAAAGACCGCGACAGGGATATAAATATCGTCAGTTGGTGAGAGATTCCGGTGCACCTCTGCGCTGTTCTTAATCCGGATAGTTTTGCGGGAAATTTCCCGAGAAAACAGTTTTTTGTTTCCTTTGCGGGCAAAGGCAAATAGATTATAGACTTTTGGTCAATGAAGTTTTTCAGTAACGGAAGTGTTAACCAGTTTTACCGGAGAAATGTGAGGTGAATATTATGAGAGGTCTTCTAAAATATTTCTGTTTGGTTCTGCTTTTCAATGGATTGGTTCTTTCGGGCCGAAGTTATGCTAATGTCAAAGCATGGGAGGGTACCATCACGATTCCCACTTACGGGTGGACCGAGGATGTGAATCCCAAGCTCTGGGCACTCGAAGGCGAGGTGAAATTCTCGACCACTGTCAAAGGCTCCATCGTCTATCCTTATTCTATGCAGGACCATCTTTCCAGAACCAAAGAGGACCGGACATACAAGGCTTTGTTTCTTGAAAACGAATACTTGAAGGTCACCTGCCTTCCTGAACTGGGCGGTCGGCTGCATTCGGTTTTCGACAAGACCGAAGGTAAGGAGATGTTCCATCTCAATAAAGTTATCAAACCAAGTATGATAGCAATGCGCGGGGCTTTTATCAGCGGCGGGGTCGAGTGGAACGCCGGGCCACAGGTACATACGGTTACAATATTGTCCCCGGTCGATGCCCTGGTCGGCCGAGGCGCGGACGGCTCGGCTTACCTTGAAATTAACAACCTTGAAAAGAGCCAGCGCACCCAGTGGACGGTGCGCGTGACTCTGCATCCGGGCAAGGCTTATCTGGATGAGCAGATTCGGATTTTCAATCCAGTCGATGCGATAAGCCCGTATTATTTCTGGAACTGCACCGCCTTTCCGAACTTGCCGGGTACGCGTTTTATCTATCCGATGACTCTCGGCACGGACCATTACGGCGTCAAGTTCTTTTCCTGGCCCATCCACGAAGGCAGGGACATGACATGGCTGAAAAACTATGAAATCTACGCTTCGGTTTTTTCCGTGGATTGCGCATTTGATTTTTTCGGGGCTTACGATGTCGACGCAGATCGTGGGATCGTGCAGGTCGCGGACCACCGTGAGCTGAGCGGGAAAAAAGCCTGGACGTGGGGGACTTGGGACTTCGGCCTGGTCAGCCAGCAGAATCTGACCGATGATGACGGCCCGTATATCGAGGTGCAAAGCGGGCCGCTGCCGACACAATCCGATTACGGCATGTTATCGCCGAGGCAGGAAGTCTCGTGGCAGGAATGGTGGTATCCCGTCCATGGTCTTGGCGACGGTTTCGAATACGCTACGAAGGATATCGCCGTCCAACCGGCCCGCGAGGATGACACTCTCCGGCTGCGTATTATCGCAACGAGTTCTTTTCCGGGGGCGACCTGTCTCATTACTCGCGATGGCCGGCGACTGCTGAGAAAGACCATAGACCTCGGCCCTGATAATCCTAAGACGGTGACGCTTTCATCAGCCGGGCAATCGCCCGTCGAGGTCACCATAAAGACCGGTAAGCGACAGGTCCTTGCCTCGTTCGTGACTCCTTTGCCGATTCCTAAAACTCCCGAGCCCAAACCCTCCGACTTGATGAGCAAGCCCGATGAGCAGCTTACCTTGGAGGAGAAATTTCTCAAGGGTCGAAAGTTTGACCTGTCTACCAGTCGCAAGAAGGCGCGCGAGTACTACGAGAAGGCACTGGCCGAAGATGAGCACTATTCACCCGCTCTGCGGGCGCTGGCCGTGCTGGATATCGAGGCAGGGCTGTGCGAAAAAGCTGCCGGCCGGTTGAGAACCGCTGTGAAAAGAGATGATACCGATGGATTGTCCTGGTATTTCCTCGGTGTAAGCCATTTGAGGTTGGGAAACTACGCCGAGGCCCTGCGATGTGCTTACAAAGCGATACGATGTCTCGGCACGGACTCTCTCGGCTGCGACCTGGCCGGTCGTGCCCACATGCAGTTAGGCGAGTATTCCGACGCCGTGGAAGTTTTGAAAAGGGCGGTCCGGCTCAATCCTAAGGATTACAAGGCGCAGGACCATCTGTTACTGGCTTTGTATGCCGCCGGCAGGAAACGAGCTGCATACAAGCAGGCCGAAGAGAGAATTACCGAGAATCCGACGGCTCTGGTCCCGAGGATGATTATCGCGCTTCAAAATAAAGATCAGATAAATCGGTTCGTACAAGAGGCGCGGGCTTTTGTGGGAGAGGATGAATTTGAAATTCTGGAGGCCGGTCTTGTCTTTGCGGAGCTGGCTCTGGCGAATGAGGCCGAAGAGTTGCTGCGGGCGACCTGCGTCGAGGCGGCGCC